>JBDHGR010000345.1:0-5266 GCA_039589815.1 Gemmatimonadota bacterium
CACCTCGTGCCCTGACGGGATCAGAATCCGGCATTATGGACCTGACCAGGAACGACCGGGCCGATTGGGCCGGTCTCATTCTCAGCCGGCAAACTTGTGCTACGCGGCGAGCCGATAGTCGTGGTGAAGGCCACCGAGCACGGGATGGGCAACGACCTTGATCGGGCAGTCCCCGGGCGCAGGCCGAGTCGCCCTCGGCAAATCGGGTCCAGCGTTCGGGATGCCTTCGATTCCCTAATGGGGCCGGCCTTCGTTGTAGTACGCGACGTAAGCCGCAACGGTGCATCGAAGGTGGCCTTCCGACAGGAAGATGAAGTGGTTCAAGCACTCCCGTCTCAGGCTTCCCATGAACCGCTCAAGGTGCGCAGCCGCGTTGGGTGCTTTGTACGGGATCGGAACCCCTTTGATGCACAACACCTCTCCCAGCCACGGGTCCAGGACACTGCGGTATGATCTTCCCGATTTGCCCGGCCTACGCTTTCCGAACTGGCCGAAGATCCCGTCGTTGTCATGGACGAGGAACCGGGGCACGGAGCCGAACGGAGTCGCTTCGTGGATCTGCTGTTTCACCCAAGCCAGGGTCGGGGACGCCATCACCGCCACCTGCACGACCCTTCTGCTTCGCAGTTCCATGAGCACCAGGACGTACCGCACCGAGTAATCCCACAGGGGTTGGGTGGTCAGGTCCATGGTCCACAGTTCCCCGGCGTGACCGGCCTGGAAGCTGCTCCAGGTGGTGGAGCCGTGACCCCTGTCTCGCTTCCCGGTCGCCATGTACCTGCGGATCGTGCTGGAAGCATGCTCCACCCCCAGGTTCGCCTTGAGTTCCAACGCGATCCGGTCCTCGCCCCACTCCGGATGATCGTACGAGATTCGGCGGATGAGGCTGATGTGGCTCCGAGGGATTCTGGGCCGACCGCCTAGCCCACCAGATCGTCGTCGCCAGTAACGGCGGTATCCTTCCCGGTGCCACCTGAGGACCGTTGTCGGCTGGATGTCAACGCTGTAACAGCACCCGTGAGCAAACGCCACCGATTCCATTGCCGGCACAGCCAGATCCAGAGCAGGCGGTCAGGCGGTCGAAGCAACGGCCTGGGTCGCTCCCGCTGAGGCACAGAAAGTTGGTGACGGAGAATGGCGTCCTCAGCCGCCAGGGAGGCGCGGGATTGAGCTATGCCGATGAAGACCCGGAAGGCCAGAAGAAGCCAGGAAATCATGACCCCAGGGCCCGTTGGTGGAGGTCGAAACGTCAACCCCAGCTAGAAGGATGAGGTTTTCGCAGAGTACGGGAAGCCCAGTAAAGACGGGATTTCGATGCTTGCTGGTATGGAGGGTGCTACTCTACATGTAACTCTACATGTTCGCTGTGTTAATCCGGTGGGCTTGACACATCGAATCCCAGCTGGCGATACCTGTTATTTCCTGTCAGCTCGAAAGACAGCGCTGCTGGCAGTCTCACCCGGGGGATCCTGTTCCCGGCGGTGTTGGTCCAGTCCGCCCCTTCTCATGCCTGAGGCCCCAAACTCACCGCCGCAGAACGGGTTCATTCCTACTCGTCGGAGCCGAGGTGACCTGACTACCCTGTCTCTCCGGACTTGACGTGTATAGGAACGTCCCGGGGCGGTTCAGGAGTTCGATCAGGATTCCCCTGGTACCCAGCTTTTGTGGGCAATGTGTGCCGGGATAGGAGGGACCTTCAGCTCTTGGTCCGTCAACCGATCATTCAGCCACTCGAACCACTCCTCGATGGTATCCCGGCTTTGCTCCTCCCGTTCACCCAAGACGTAAGGTTTGAGTTTCCTCCAAGAGATTGTGATCGGGCCGCTGAAGAAATCGTCGACGAGGCTCAAGCTCACCTCCCCACGAAACACCAGGACCCCCAGGCTCTCCCATGTCGTCATCAACGCATACACCAGGTGCATGTCGTCACCTGCATGAGCTTCGATTCCTTCTTTTGTAAGGTCATCTGGCATGTTGTAGACGACCATAAGTGCCTTCGCGAAGTCCGGTGTCTGGAAAGACCGAAGAAGCTCCAGAGCGATCTCCCTCTGTTTTCCCTCCCGGAATTGCCGGATCTGGATCACTGCAAAGACGACACCGGCAATTACCGCCATTCCGCCGAGGAATTCCCCGAGGTTGGCAAGAATCTGGAGCATGAGTACTCCTCCGGGTTCTCGTTACGGACTGTTGGGTGATCCTCCGAGCCTAATCCCTCCACCAACCCCCGCGCAAATGCTGCGTCCTCCTCCTGCAGGGGTTCGTTGCAGGGAATCGTCGGCAGGGTTAGATATCTGGCATCTCCCAACAGCCAGGACGTTCCTGTGAGAGCCGTCCTCTCTTGCGTGTTTCTTATTCTTCCGGCTGGCTGCACTAGTTCGCCTGATGCCCGTCAGGGCGACGACCAAACGGATGTGATCACCAGGGAACAGATCGTTGAGACGGGAGCCCCAACCATCTACGAGCTCGTGAAACGGCTCTGCCCCGGGTGGCTCCCCTGGCGTCCAGGTACATTCATAGACGTCCGGTATTTCGATGAAGAAGGGCACCTGGATTACGGTGTAGAAGGGTTCCTGGGAGCTGACAGGATCGGCGCAGGGTGACTGGGCTTTGAGGGCCGTAGGTCGCGGGTTCGAATCCCGCTGGCTCCACTCCTCTAACATATTGATAATCGGTTAATCATACGGATTCCCCCTCGTGATCTGCGGGGGGGGGTGTACATGTAACTCTACCCGTTCGGGGTGTGATTCCGGGTGAAATCCAGCCTCGGGGCGTCGAACACGGCGGCTTCTAGGCTGCCCATCAAAGAAATGTGAAAACTTCTGAGGGGCGCGCAGGCTCCACTGCGGGAGGAGAGATTAGTCCGATGGCCAAATACATCACGCTGTACAAGCTAACCGACCAGGGCATCCGCAACATCAAGGACGCCCCAGAACGGATCCGACAAGCTACCGCCGCTTGGGAGGCGACGGGTGGGAAGCTCCTGGCAATTTACTGCACACTGGGCCCTTACGACTACGTCGCCATCTCCGAAGCCGAGGATGACGAGGCAGCGACGGCTTTTGCCCTCGGCCTTGGGGCCCAGGGGAACGTGACCACGCTTACAATGAGGGCGTTCGATACCGAGGAGTTCGAGAGAATTGTAAGCAAGGTTCCTTGAAGTGATTTGAGTGGGAGAGACAAGCTGGACAACGATCGCCGGAGCCTGCGCGCCCCTTTTGCTTCAAGTGTTGGGCATCGACCGGGTTTGAGACCCTGATGCTAGCGGTCTCGCCCTGGAGAGGCCTCGCCCGGGTGGTCTGATACCGGCCCCTGCCCTCATACGTGAGATACTCGCAGCTCGCCTGCGATTCACCGCCTCTAAGCCGTCCCTAACCACACATGCCTTCCGGCCCGCCTCTCCGCCAGCTCTCAGGTCAGGCCGGAAGTTAGCTAAAAACGAGAGTCGCTCTGGATTAGGAAAGGGGTTTTGGAACACACTGCTGGCGCAAAGGGCCAATTGACGGTGTGACTCGCCCCTGGGAATACGCCGACGCCACTAGCAGCAGCTCGCCTCCGAGCGGGTGATCCAGCCCTTGAGGATCGCCAAGGCACAGCCTGTCCCCGGGTGGACGATCAGAGCGCCCTCGGCGCAATTCAGAACACATGCGCCACACTCCATGCACCTGTCCTGATCGATGATCTCGATCACGCCGTTCGAAGCTCCGAAGACCGCATGCGGACAGACCTGCAAGCACACTCTGCAACTGTTGCACTTGGACCGATCAAGCTCGATGGTCGCTACGCCGCTGATGTATGCCAATCCCGTCACGGTAGTCGCCCGGCCGTGGCTGCCCACAACTTTATCCCGTGACCCATCTGGCGACACTGAGCCCGACGGCAAGAGCGCATGCGCCAACTTGAAATGGTAGAGCCCGCCTCATCTCCCACTCTACGCCGGAGGGGGAGGTAAAGGTGGTGGAGCCAGTGAACTGCATGCCGAGGAAGGAAGCGGCGGCTGTGCCGATCAGGAATAGCTGAATGCCGTCGATCAGCCCGTACGCGTCGTGCCCTAGAGCCACTGCGGCTCCCACCACCATTGTTCCCACCATGGCCCCCTTGAGTGAAAACGCTCGAGCGGGGATCCAGGGAAGGAATATCGGTACCAGGACGGTGCCCGCGAGCACTCCGGCGATGACGGGCGCGCCGGCTCTCGCCACCCTGCCGAACCCTTCCATGGTGGAGGTCCACCCGTTCCACACCAGCACGACTAGGAAGAGCACGGCCAGCCACTTGAGGATGAAGGCCAGCTCGGCGCCGACGAGCTCGAGCCTCTCAGACAAGGTGAACGTCACTCGACGCATTTCTTCCGTCGCTCGCATCCCATTATCGAGGAATGCCCCGAGGTCTCGAGCGCGCACCGGGCCCCAGACGACTCTGAACCCGCTCAACCGACGGACCTCGGCTGCCGACACTCCGGTTGCTCCGAGCTGAGGAACGATGAGCCTGCGGTGTGAGATGACGTCCCCTAGGTGGGTGGCTTGCACCTGCCGCACGAGCTCTGCCGTACCGAATGTGCCTTTCCCTGCGGCGCACCAGACATTGATCCCTCTCGTGTCGAGCACCAGGAGCCACGCGTTTATGCCATGGAGCTCAGCGCGCAGAACGTCGAAGGTGAGCTTGTAGTTGGCGGTGACCAAGACCGGCGACGCCGGATCGGGGTTTCCCATCCTGTAGAGGCCGGGGTGGACGCGGTAGCGCATGCGGCCGACGGTCCACCGCACCCGCCAGCGGCCGAGTCTGTCTCCGAGCCCCAGTTGGGTGCTCACAGACGGGATGGCCGGTCCATCCATAGCGTTCCTGTCACTCCTCCCAGGGCCGTCTCGAGCAGGGTGGCCACCGTAAGGCTCACGACGAAGCTGAGCACAATGGTAGCGAAGGGAATAATGCCAAAAAGTTCCTGTCCCATCCAGGTCCACTCACGTCTTGGAGAGCCCCTTGGCCGGACCCCGGCTTAGGGGTCTACATGTAAGTGTACATGTTCGCGGTGTTTTTCCGGCGAGAATAAACCAGAGGCACCCGGACGCTGAGTCCAGTTCGCTCCGTTTTGCCGAAGGTGATGCTCGCGGTCTCGCCCTAGAGATGCTTTGCCCGGTGGTCTGATACGGGCCAGGAGGCTCTCCGCTCTGATACAGTCAACTCGCCAGGGAGATCAGCCTTCTCGCAACTGCTCTACCACGTGAATCCGGACCATCCCCGATCTGGAACGCGAAACCCTGTCACCTAACCC
>JBDHGR010000346.1:0-5262 GCA_039589815.1 Gemmatimonadota bacterium
TCCACCCCGGAGCCGCCGGGTTGGTGGAGTTCGGGATCCAGGCTTTCTCCCACCGGAGGTAGTCGTAGGCAGCCTGGCCCCATTTCGTGTCGAACCCAAATTTCAGCATCACCTGGTCGGTATGTTGGTATCGCCACTCCTGGCGGAGGCCGAGAAAGTCGAAGTCGGCTTGGTCCCGAACCTCCAAGCCGGGAGGGTCAGCGGGCTCCCAGTAGTCCGCCCCATCCCGGTCCCGTGTGATCCTACCAAGAGAAAGCACCGACCTCGCTGAGAGGTTATCGCGGAAATCGGCCTCCCAGGTCATCCACCCGTAACTGCTCCCGTAGCGGTGCACATACACCGTGCTGTCCTCTTCAATTCCGTGGTTGTTGTCCCCGGCGTGGAGGAGGTGAGCGGAAACCATATGCCCCGGCCGGATCTCATATTCCACTTTGGAAAAAACGTCGTAATAGGAGGGGTGGAGATCCTCTTCGTCGTTTCGTCCCGTGATCTCAAAAACCAGGTCCAGAAACCCGCGCCGGGCCGATACCATCCAAGCTCCCTTTTCGGCGCCGAAGGTCCCTTTGCTCTGGAGGATCGAGCTCATGAAGTCCAAGCCGACGGTGGTGCTGGTTCGGTCCGAGCCGGGGGTGGCGGTCCGCATTGAGAATACCCCGGTTGATGCATCCCCATGTTCCACCGTGAATCCGCCGGTGGTGAGGTCCACATCGCTCACGTTTTCCACGCCCACGATGCTCAGTGAGCCGTCCCACATCTTCATGTGGTAAGGCTCGTACAGCTCAACCCCATCGAGCATTGTGAGGACTTCCCGAGGTCGCCCGCCTCTGACGTAGGGCATGGCCGTGTAGTCCTGGGTGGTGACCCCGGGAACCTGGGCTACGGCCCGAAAGATGTCGTTCCCGAGTTGCGGTTGGGTTTCCAGTTCCTCCCGGGTCAGGATCTGACCGGACACGAGGGGGTCCCCGAGTATGCCGTACGTGCTGGGCATGACGACGATCTCATGGAGCCGGAAGGGAGTGGCGTCCAGGAGGAAGCTGACCTCGGAAGTCTGCTCCGCATGGATTTGTACATCCGGCCAGTGGCCCTCTTCGAAGCCAAAGGCCTCTACCCTGACGCTGTAGCGTCCGGGGGTCAGCGGTACCGAAAACCGGCCCTCGGTATCGGTTCGGAACTGGATCGACTGGACCCCGGCCCTGGCCGGCTCATCGGGAGCCCGACTGAACAAAGAGATCGTGAGCAGTGCTCCTTCCACGGCCTGAGTGTCTGGCAGGGAAAGCACCTGCCCTGCCAGAACACCGGAGGGGGCTGGATCCTGAGCTCGAGCTGACGCCCGGGGGCTGAGGAGAGTGATCAGACCGAGGGTCGAAAAAACGAGGACTCCACGAGCTCGTGCCACGACACCACCCCTTTCACGGGAAGCGACCAGTTGTCTCGCTTATCCCTAAAGACGTGTGGAAAGGCGCCGGACTACCAATGGAGGAGGGTGCAGGCTACTCGACTTCGGTGGAGTCTGGGTCGATTCTTCTTGCCGCGAACACTGACGCATCGTTCAGCTGATGAGCTAGTTGCCGGGCTAATTCCTCGGCTTGAGGGGCTGTCGGCTTTTCCCTAACCGTCGAACCTTCGCCGACAAAAATCGATACCGTGGAGAAAGGTTTGGGGAGTATGGCCTTGTTCCACGACTTCTCGAAACAGTGAAAGCGATCGACGGCAACTCCCACAGGGTAGATCGGAGATTGAGTGAGAAGAGATAGGGAGAACACACCCGGCTTCACCACATGGACAGGGCCCTTGGGCCCATCCACGGCCATGGACGCCGAGCGACCCTCCTTCATTAGTCTGACTAAACCTCTGAGGGCCTTGGAACCACCTCGTGTGGAGGAGCCCTTTGAGGTCGCTCCACCAAGTTTCCTGACGACGTAATCGATCAGCTGACCGTCCTTACTCGTGGAAGTCATTGTCGCCAGGCGATAGGGTTTCACCATGTGAAGGATGGCCAGCTCATGCCCGTGCCAGTGGGCGAAGATCAACGACCGCTTCTCTCCGAGGGTCTTTTGAACCGAAGATGGCGTGTGGACGTGCACCGTCCACGTCCAGGTCAATGTACGGTATAGGAGCCAAACCAGACGCGCTAAGATGTGTCGACGAAACACTCGGGCTACCTCTCCAGACTCAAGTAGGGAGGGACAGGCACACTCACTGGGTCAGTCGTTGGCCACCAATTCGAACTCATCCAGGTAACCAACCCTTTCCGGCGCCTGGACGAGGTGGGTCAGATCCTTTTTGCCCTCCAACTCCCGGTCGAAGGCCGCCAGATCTCGCTCATGGGCCTCCTCGGCGGTTTGGTCGCTGGCGTAGACGATGTCGCCCACTTTCTGGTCTTCCAGGCTCAGGCGGCGCCGAATGTCCTCCGCCCCCTGAACCTGGGTGAGAATGTTGGGGAACCGGTACTTCACCGTTCCCTCGGGGTCCTCCTCGACCTCTCCGCCGAACTCTGCCAGAAGGTCCTGGAGCCCAGCCTCCAGGGCTCTGTCGCTTAGGGTCTCCGACGAGAGGAAGGCCCCACTCTCGCCAGTTCGTTCCAGGGTGAGGTGCCTCCCGGTACTCCCGCCGGCTGCCTTCGGAAGCGCAGCCCGGAAGTGCTGTCTGGTCCCTGCCAGGTTCACCCATCGATTTCCGGTTCCAGCCAGAGAGGCCTTGAACACGAGGCCCAGAGTCACCTTCCTCACGTTCCGCTCACGCCGAAGACGGTTTCGCCGCTGAACCGTAAAGGACCGGAGAGCAGGCACGGCGAAGAACAGGGAGCTGTAGGCGAGAGGCACCCACACCAATCCTATCCAGGCCAGATCCCCGGCCAGGCCAAGGCGGGGAAAAATGAACCATGGGGCAGTCGAGGCGGCTAGCATGTTGAAACCGTTGATTCCCGCCACGATGGCGTTGGCCTTCGCATCGTTCCCTGTGACGGACTCAGGCGGCTCGAGACGCCTCCAGGCCGGATCGGGCTCCCGCTCGGTGACGGTTCCGTGGGCGCTCACCATAAGCTCCGGAAACACGTAGCCAATTACCCCGTCCTGGGTCACCTTCACGTCGCCTCCATGGGTCACCATGAGCCGCGCCAGCTCCTCTTCGGCCTCGTGAAGAGGGAGCCCCGCATGCTGCACCAGCTCGGTCGCCGTCAGCACGCCTTGTCGAGCCCGGATCAGCCGTATCACGCTTCGGTCTTTCTGGTGTTGCGTAGGGTTCGGTTGGTCCGGCCCGAACACAAAGGCGAATACCTTCTTTATGAAGGGAACCTTGGGGGAACCTCTCTTCGACCCGTAACGCTGCTCCCACCGGTGACCATAATAAGGTCGTCTCCTTCCCCAGCCGGGACTCCAAAAGAAATACCAGAACCAGAAGCCCCTGAGTCCGCCGAAGCCTCCGTGCCTCCCACCCCACCGACCCGAGCTCCGTCCTCCGCCCCTGGACTGGCTGGCCAGGAGGGCCGCAATGATCAGGGCCACGAAGATGACGAAGTAGATCAAAAGCATGAGGACGATCCAACCCTTGAAAACCTGGGTGAACCCCTTCCAGGCGCCCCGCTTCAAGCGGTCGAAGAGGGGCTCGGCGTCCCGCTGGATGAGCTTCGGATCAAACCGGTAGACCAGCGTTCCGGTCTCACCCACCTCGAGGTTGCCCCGCCGGGTTTCCAGAAGGGACCGGAGAGTGGATTCCACCTGGTCCCGGCCCACCCCCGTGTCCGCCACCACATCCCCGACGGTGACCCGGCCCCGCGCCTTTCGGAGGGCCTTGAGGATTGGGCGGGCATGGGGTCCGGAAACCGGCGAGGGGACTGATGTGTCGTTCATCGTGTGATCCTGGTCAGGTCGAGGCTTCGAGGACGGATTCTACCCTCTCCTCCCGTCTCGGGGTCCGGGCACATTTTAGCCCTGCACGGAGGCGGACCCGGCGGAATCGGGGTGAGAAACACTTTGAACCAAATGACTCTTCGGGGTTACCCTAGGTTTTCTTCGTCCCTCCCGCGAAACCATAATGGCCGTTTGATCCTTATGAGCCAACAAGAGGACCTTGGGTACCTTCTATTCAGGAGCGGATCGTGACCGTGCACTCATGGATCACCCTTGGGATCGTTCTGGGGACCCTGGCCCTTCTGATAAGGGGCCGGACGGCCCCCGCAATGATCGTGCTGGGTGCAGTCATTCTCTTGCTGGGCCTCGGAGTGGTGTCGCCCGCCGACGCCCTCTCGGGCTTCTCCAACCCTGCTCCGTTTACGGTCGCCGCCCTGTACGTAGTGGCGGGGGCGGTGGAGAAAACGGGAGGCCTCCAACCCCTGGTTGGGGCCCTGCTTGGAAGCGGAAACGGGCCCGCCGGGGACGATCCGCAACGGTGGTCCATGGCCCGCCTCCTTGGCCCTGTGGCGGCAGCCTCCGCGTTCTTGAACAACACTCCGATCGTGGCGATGGTCTCTCCTCAGGTTGAGGCTTGGGCCGAGAGGCGGAACCGGAGCCCCTCCTACTATCTCATGCCCCTTTCCTTTGCCTCGATCCTGGGAGGGGTCGTAACCGCTATCGGGACCTCCACGACCATCGTGGTATCGGGGCTTTTGGAAGCTCACGGAATGCCGGCCATAGGAATGTTCGAGATCTCCCCGGTAGGGTTCCCCCTGGCTTTAGCCGGGATCGCCTTTCTGCTCTTGTTCTCTCGGTTTCTTCTGCCGGGCCGAAGGGGATCCCTTCGGGAGTTCGAGGAGGAGTACAAGCAGTACGCGGTGAACCTGGTGGTCACATCAGGTGGCCTCCTTGATGGGAAAACGGTGGAGGAGGGCAACCTCAGGCATCTGGACGGCGTCTTCCTGGCCGAGGTCCGTCGGGGCAGCGAGATCATCGTTCCGGTATCCCTTCAAACCTCCCTCCAGGGCGGCGACCTTCTGACCTTCGCGGGCCGCTCTGACATGGTCATGCAGCTTCGCAAAACGGTTCGGGGTCTCGAGTCCGCCGAGGCGGAGCATACCCTGGAGGTAAAGGAGCCAGGTCACACCTACTTCGAGGTCGTGATCGGCGTGGACTCCCCCCTAGCGGGTCGGACTTTGACGGAGGTTGGTTTCCGCGAGGAGTATCGGGCCGTGGTTCTGGCCCTGCACCGGTCGGGCGGGCGGTTTCAGGGGAAACTGGCCGAGGTGCCTCTGAGGGCCGGGGACACCCTCATTCTGCTGGCTGGACCTCGTTTCCGGACCCTTTGGCGGCACCGCAGAGACTTCCTGCT
>JBDHGR010000347.1:0-6375 GCA_039589815.1 Gemmatimonadota bacterium
GTTGACGGCCTTTAATCAGGGTGCCAGTGAGACCAGGGCGAGGGAGGAGTTCCACTCTCGAATCCGCGTCGCGGAACAGGCGCTGATCCGGACGCTGGGGCCCAATGCCCGGCCCTTGCCCGACAGGAGTGGACCGGCCCTCAGTCCTGGACCGGACCGAGTCGCCCCGGAAAAGATGACTTTTACCAACTTCGAGGACTTCTCGTCCTGCACCGTCGATGAGACCGTCCGGGCGGTGAAGATCAAAGAAAACAACCTCTTGGTGATCTATCAGGACAGCATCCAATGGGCTTCCGATCCCCTGTCGGATACTCACGCCCAGCAGATGCTGGATTATTACGCGGCTTCTGGGCCGCAGGTCATCAACAGCTACTTCGGTGGTATTACGGACATCAATGGCGACGGGCAGGTCGTGATCTTCGTGACACCAATCGTGGATGAGGGCGTGGTTGCCTTCGTCTGGAGCGGTGATTTCTTCCCGAAAACCCAGCAGATCCGGGACGGCGTGACCTGGGCCGGGTGCCCCGCTTCCAATGAGATGGAGATGATGCGCTTCAGCCTGGACGTCATCAAAGGGATTTCCGGGGGGAATTATCAGGCCTTGGGCGCCGTCGTCCACGAAGCCAAGCACATCAGCTCCCTCTACAAGAGCATCATCCGGCAGGAATTCCAGCCGGGCTTCGTTGAGGAGGGGACGGCCGAGATCGCCGAGGAGATGGCTTCACGCATCGCGTGGGCCGCAACAGGGGGGCCGGCCGTGGGTGTTATGGCGAACGCCGATGATGTGGATGCCTTTAGCGAGGAGAATTATGCCACGGTCCTGGCGATTGCAGGGGCCGTACGATACCTCTCTTCCCAACCCAATGGAGTTGTGGTGACTCCCCTTGGAGCCACTCTCGGACACAGTATCTACGGGTCCGGGTGGCACTTCCACCGGTGGCTGGGGGACGCCTACGGGAATGCGGCGACACCCATGGCGGATTCGGCCCTCTTTCGCACTCTGAACGACTCCCTCAGTGCCGTGGGCTATCAAGGGATCCTCAACCTGACCGGCGCGGCGTCCTGGGCTGAGCTCTTGGGGGAGTATCTCACTGCTGTCATGCTCAATGGGACCGGGGCGCCGCAGGGCCCGAGGGCCATCACCTCTTACGATTTTCCCAGCATTACCGAGGTCTTTCGGAGCCCTGATCCGGACGGGGTGTACCCCTGGCCACTCAATGTGATCGGCGAGGCCACCCCGGCTCCCTTCTCTTCCGACACGAACGTGGGGCCCACCGGTCCCTCCGGGATCCGCATCTTCGATCTCCAGTCCGATGTTACGGCCGGTCCGGCATCCAGCCCCTTCCGAATTGTGCTGGTCCGCGTAGAATAAGCTGGACAGCGTTCCCTGGAGCCCGACGTCGCGGTTCCAGGGAGCCCGGGTATCACAGAGATCTCGGGAAAGCTGCCCAGCTCCCCATCGCCAAGCGGAGGGTTTGGCCATGCGCTTGCCCCGCCTCAGGGAATCTCGGTCCTTTCTACACCTGACACTCCTCGTTGTCCTGGTATCCCTGGGATGCTCAGGAAACGGGGAGCCCCCCTTCCAGGCCTGGTCCCAAGAAGTCGGATCGGTGGCTGCCGAAGGCACCCGGGGGATGGTGAGTTCCGCCCATCCGCTTGCGACTGAGGTCGGCCTGGAGGTGCTTGCCCGCGGGGGAAACGCATTCGATGCCGCCGTGGCCGTGGCGGCCGCGCTTAATGTGGTTGAGCCCATGATGTCCGGGATGGGCGGCTATGGGACGATCCTGGTGTATTCGGCCGAGGAAGGCCGGGCCCGATTCCTCAATCCCAGCGGGCGGATTCCTCGAGGCGTCGATTCGGACGCATTTCGGGCGCCAACACCCAACTTCCTTGAAAACCGGAGAGGCCCGAAGGCCATCTCCACCCCGGGGAACGTGAATGCGTGGGGGGCCATGTCACGGGAGTACGGTGCTCTTCCCTGGCCAGAGCTCCTGGAGCCCGCCGTGAGACTGGCTGAGGAAGGTTTCGAGATCGACGCCCGCCTTGCTGGGTCCATTCGGTCCGCTTGGGACGCATATCCCGAGCATGTCCGTGCATTTTATGGGGTGGAGGGGCGGCCCCTGCGGCCTGGCGAACGGCTTGTCCAGGCCGACTTGGCCAGATCCTTCCGCCTCGTGGCGGAGGGAGGGCCCGAGGTGTTCCATGGTGGGCCCCTCGGGGTTGCCATCGACGAGGCAATGCGAGAGGCCGGGAGTTTTCTGAGACTGTCGGATTTGGCTGAAAACGAAGCCGAATGGTGGGATCCCGTGGAGATCGACTATCGGGGTCACCGGGTCATGGTTCCGCCTCCGCCGGCCAACTCCTTCCCCGCCCTGGTCCGTTTGGGGATGATGAGCGTACTGGACGTGGAAGAGCTGGGCCATAACAGCGTGGATTATCTCCATGCTTACGCTGAAGTTACGAAGCGTGCCTTCTGGGTCCGCTTGAAGTATGCCGGCGACCCGGAAGTTGCGCCTCCACCCCTCGACACCCTCCTCTCCACCTCCTATTGGGGTGACGCCGTGGGGGCCATCGACATGCAGCAGGCCCAACCCTTTGTTCCTCCCGGCGAGGGCGGTGGCCGGGAAGCACCGGAGGCACACACGACCCACTTCGTGGTAGCCGATTCTGACGGGAACGTGGTCTCGGCCACCCAAACCCTCGGGAACGCCTTCGGGAGCCGGATCATGCCCGAGGGCACGGGGATCTGGCTCAACAACTCCCTTGCGTATTGCACTTTCGAACCGGCCGGGAACCCCATGGATGCCCACCCGGGCCGAAGGAAGTTGTCAGGGGACGTGCCCCTGTTCGTCCTTCAGGATGGGAAGCCTTGGGTTGCCATCGGCACGCCTGGGGGCCACACCATTCCCCAGACCGTGCCCCAGATGGTCATGAACATCCTCGATTTCGGGATGAACATTCAGGAGGCGATTTCGGCGCCCAGGATTTCTTTTACGGAGCCTGACTTCCTGGCGGTGGAAGAGAGGATCCCGCAAGCGGTACGGGATGCCTTGGAGGCACGAGGTCACCCGTTGAGAGCTACAGGGGGGTTGGGGAACGCCCACGGTCTCATGATCGTGTGGGGCCCTGACGGAACGCCGGCGTCGTTCACCGGTGGGGCCGACCCTCGTGGTACTGGGCTGGCGAAAGGGTACTAGCGGGACATATCCGCCAGCTTCTGGAGCCGAGGCAGCGAGACGTTCCCGCCACTGAGGACAACCGCCACGGCCTCGTCGGAGCCCCTCCCCTCCGCCAGATCGCACCGACGCCCCAGAACCGCGGCCAAAGCAACGGCCCCCCCACCTTCCAGGAGAAGGTTCAGGGATCCGGAGGCGTAGAGCATGGCGGTCCGGATCTCGTCTTCTCCCACCAGGACATGCTCGTCCACCAACTCACGAATGAGGGAAAGGCTGAAACGGTTCACGAGGCCGATTCCGCCGGACAAAGCCTCCGCAAGGGTTTCTTCCTCCACCATGGTCACCGGTTTCCCGGCCCGGATGCTCTCGTACATGACTCTGGCATTTTTCGCTGAAACGGCCACGATTCGGATTTCGGGGCGGATCTCCTTGATGGCATAGGCGACGCCTCCCGCCAGCCCCCCGCCAGAGAGGGGAATCACTACCGTCTCGAGACCCGGTATCTGATCCAAAAGCTCGAGGCCCAAAGTCCCCTGCCCCGCCGCCACCCACGGATCATCGAAGGGCTGGACAAACACCCGGCCCTCCTCCTCGGCCAGGGCCGTGGCTTTTGCCTCTGCCTCGTCGTAACTCCCACCGGAGAGGACCACTCGGGCTCCAGCCTTCTCCATGCCCGAGAGCTTCACTGGATCCACCCAGTCCGGTACACAGATCAGTGCCGGAATGCCGAGAGTTCCGGCCATAAAAGCCACGGCCCGACCGTGGTTTCCGCTTGAACAGGCAATCACCCCGCGGTCCCGCTCGCTCTGGCTCAGGGCAAGAAGGCGGTTGGCGGCCCCACGAACCTTGAAAGATCCGGTGACCTGAAGGTTCTCCAACTTCAAGAAAACCCTTCCTCCGTCGGGCTCTTCCAGCTCTGAAACGCCCAGGACCGGGGTGTGCCGAATGAAGGGTGCTACGGTCCTCGCCGCACCGTGGACATCGAGGCTGAAAGGCAGGTCTTTGAGGGGCATGGGGTAGCCTGGCCCACGTCCCGGTCGTCCGTCAAGGGCATCCCCGACCTTTGTGGCGCCATCTCTGGCCAAAGATCTCCGCCTCTCCACCTTCGCCAGCTCAGCGGAAAAGGGAGGACGCCCCTTGTTCCGCCCCCAAGAGGGCCGCAGGTTGCCCCAGTTCTCTCAAACCTGGAGATGGGATATGCGATACGGCCTTCTGCGATTTGGATCCTCTTTACTCCTGGCGTTCCTCCTCTTGCCTCCGAACGCCCTCGCCCAACGAGGTGGGAGGGGGGGCTTCGGCCAGGGGCAGCAAGTTGAACGGGTCATCCCGGAGACCTATAAGCTCCCGGGCTATCGCCATGGTGTTGGTTTCTTTCCCCAGGTCCGGCATCCGGGGGTGGAGTATGAGGCTGGGCCGACACTTACCTTCGACCGGTACCACACGTGGGAGGTGATGTACGAGTGGCTGTACCGGTGGGAAGACCAGTACCCGAACCTGGTTAAGGTCTGGGAGGTGGACCGAAGCTTCGAAGGCCGGCCCATCCTCATGGCTTCCATCACGAATGAGGAGACGGGGCCCGCGACTGACAAAGCGGCGGCCTACTTCGAGGGTGGGCGGCATTCCGGTGAGGTCACATCGAGCGAGTCGGTTCTCTGGCTCATGAAACACCTCCTGGACAACTACGGGACCGATCCGGAGATCACGGCTCTGATTGATACCCGTGCCATTTATTTCCGGCCCCAGAACAACCCTGACGGTGGTGGGATGTACCTCAACACCGCCCAGTCCAACCGAAGCACCAACCGGCCCTACGACAACGACGGGGATGGCCTCCTGGATGAAGATCCCCCGGAGGATCTGAACGGGGACGGGATTATCCTCCAGGTCCGGTATCGCCCCCGGCCTGGAACCGACGACCGTGCCACGATGGTGGTCGACGAAAGGGACCCCAGTGGAAGGATCATGCGGCGGGCGGCCGCGGGTGAAGAAGCCGTCTGGGTAGTCACCAGCGAAGGGATCGACAACGACGGGGACGGACGGGTAAACGAGGATGGGATCGGCGGATTGGATCTCCACCGCAACTATGCGGAAAACTGGAGGCCCATGCCAGGCAGAGAGGAGACCGGCCGCGGCTACACCCAGGGCGGCGCCGGGGAGTATCCTTTGAGTGAGATCGAGACCCGCTCGGTCGTGGTCTGGCTCCTGGAGAACCCGAACATATCGGTCGCCAATTCCATGGATACCCGGGTGCCGATGCACCTCAGGGCTCCTTCCACTTCCCCCGGGCCCGAGAGGATGTACCCCGAGGACCTGGCGTATTACGAATATTTCGATTCGGTCGGTCTGAGCATCACCGACTACGGCAGGGCCGGTGACGTGTTCCATGACTACGGGAGTCGGGATCCCGATCCCATGTCCGGACGTCCCCTCTTCGGCCACGGTCCGGATTGGGGTTACTGGTATTATGGCGCCATCTGGTATGGAGACGAGCTCTGGGGAGGCGTATCCTGGGGAGACCTGAACGGCGACGGGGACGTGACTCAACACGATGCCCTGATCTGGGACGACCAGGAGAACCAGGGCCGGGCCTTCACCGAGTGGGCTCCCTTCCACCACCCGGTCTACGGAGAAGCCGAAAGCGGTGGCTTCCATCCCAAGTTCTACTCCCAGAATCCCCCCATTGCCGCCCTTGATGAGTGGATCACCAAGGAGGCCCTCTTCAACCTGGCTATGGCCAAACACCTACCCCTTTTGGAGATGGAGGGCGTGAGGGTCAGGAAGGGTGACACCGAGGGGGATATGACCACATACGAGGTGGAGGTAACCTGGAAAAACGCCGGGGGGCTTCCCACCGCGCTCCGGCAGGCCCGTTTGGTGAAAGTGGTCCGGGAGGACCGGGCGATGCTTCAATTCGACCGGGCGCTGACGACCGGCGACGAGCCTGCGGTACGGGTCGTGGGTTCTGGGTCCGTGGACTCCGGGTGGACCGATCCAGGAGAGACAGGCACAGCCACGTTTGAAGTCCAGGTACGGGGCTCCGATGCCGTGGAGGGCACGGTTCGGGTTCTCTCCACCCGAGGGGGCGTACTTACCCACCCGTTTACGGTCGGGGGAAGCTGAGGTCCTTTCAGAGAGGCGCATGGGGAGACCCAACCTTCCCTCCGTCAGTTCACCACGGCGGTGGGAGGTCTGGAAAAGC
>JBDHGR010000348.1:0-5187 GCA_039589815.1 Gemmatimonadota bacterium
GGGACGGTCCAAGAAATCAGTGTGACAGCAAACATTTGTTATGAATGCTCGGGACCCTTTTGTTTTAGGTGCAAGAGCCTGGCGACCTTCACCGGGCAGTTCGCTACCACGGATATGAGCGAAGGTGGAGATTCGGGCTCCCTCATGGTGGACGGTAGCGAAGAGCCCGTCGGACTGCTCTTCGCGGGCTCCACGACTCGCACCATCGCGAATCCCATCGGCGCTGTTCTGAACCACTTCAGCGTTTCGATCGAACCGAACACCACCAATTGCACCAACGGAAGCGGTGGGACGCCCAACCTCCCCCCCAACGTCACAATCACGTCTCCCGCTAACGGTTCCGGATTCGATGAAGGCACGGACATCACCTTCCAGGCCACCGCCACCGATATCGAAGACGGGGATCTGACGTCAGGTGTCACTTGGACCTCTGACCAGGACGGTCCGCTCGGTACAGGCGGGAGTATCGCCACTACACTTTCAGTGAACACCCATACCATCACCGCCTCAGTAACGGATTCGGGTGGAAACTCGGGGGACGACCAGATCGCCGTGACGGTAAACGCCGTCAGTGGGGGCGGCTTCACCTTGAGCGCCAACGGCTACAAGGTCCGGGGCCTACAAAAAGTGGACCTCACCTGGTCGGGTGCGTCGGGGCCGAGCGTGGAGGTTTATCGTGAAGGCAACCTGATTGCCACTGTGACCAACAACGGCGCCTACACCGACCCCATCGATCAGAGAGGCGGAGGTTCGTACTCCTATCAGGTCTGCGAAGCCGGGGGTGACCCCTGTTCGAACACAGCCACGGTGACTTTTTGATTGGAAACGGGGATCGGTGAAGGGCAGTGAAATAGGCTTTCGATCTCCGTCTCAACGTCGGGCGATTGTACACCGGTGGCCTTCGGCACCTGCAGAAGATCGGCTAGGCTTGGACAGGCGGAGCTGGCAGATTGAGCCTTTGAAGCAATTCGTGGAAGCGTGGGTCAGCCCGGAGCCCGTCTGACGTGCCCAGGGCGCCCATATAGGCGACCTCGTGGTCCCTCATCTCATAGGAGCGCTCAAACCACTCCACGGCGCGATCGATGTCTCCACCCCACCCGAACAAGTGGATCATGTTGTTCGGTTTCACGAAGATGTGCTTCGAGCGTT
Source organism: Gemmatimonadota bacterium (assembly GCA_039589815.1). Lineage (GTDB taxonomy): Bacteria > Gemmatimonadota > Gemmatimonadetes > Longimicrobiales > Gaopeijiaceae > JABDNZ01. The sequence goes on from JBDHGR010000348.1 coordinate 1,150, forward strand.
CCACTAGAACCTCTGCTCCCCGCACCATGGCAGCCTGGATCCCGGAACCATCGTCCTGGAGAGCCGTGGCCACCTCCTCATCCCCGAGGAGCTCGAAATAGGTCCGGTATTCCTTCAGCCCTTCTTCCATATCACCCAGCCGGAGATGCTGCCAGGAGAGAGCGAACGAGCGAAGCGGATTCGGCGGAACTACCGCGAGTTGTTCGATGGCTTCGTCGTGTCGACCTGTGAGTCCCCGTTGGATGCCCCGGAGCAATTGAGTGAACGGATTGAACGGATCGATCTCCAAGGCCCGAGCGATCTGCTCATCGCTCTCCTCCACCCGGTGAAGCTGCGCCAGGAAGTGGGAGTAGAAGATCCTCGCCTGGGGCTCGTCCGGGTCCAACTCGATGGCCCGCTTATACGCTGCTTCCGCTCTGGGCCAATCGAAATTGTACCACGTATGGGCCTGGGCCAGAGCCTGGTGACCTTCGGCGTGGTTCGGATCGAACCCCACCGCCCGCTCGGCTGCTCCGAGCCACTCCGGTCCGTACTCGGCATTCGGCACCATCCCAAGAACGATCCTGGACGCCCACACCAGGGAGATGCCCGCGTGCGCAGGAGCATAGTCCGGCTGGATTTCCAGGGCCGCTTCAAAATAGTTCATGGCCCGGTCCAGGTCCGCCGGGTTGAAGCTCTGCTGGTGTACGCGGCCACGCATGTACCTCTCGTAGGCCACAGGATCCACCGTCGGCCGATGGATCTGAGACTTGGATTTCGATCCAAGGCCCCGATGGATCTCCTCCGCGATGGTACCGGTAGTCTCCCGGAAAAAAGAGAGGATTGCTCCCAGCTCCCCGTCAAAGGATCCCGACCAGAGGCTCTCCTCCGTCGACCCGTCAACGAGGCGAACCTGCACGCCCAGGGACTCACCGACACAGAAGAGGGACGACTCCACAACGGCTTCCACGTCCAGTTCTCGGCAGATCTCCTTCGCGGGCCTTTCCGCGCCCTCATACTGCAAAACGGACGTTCGGGCCAGGACTCCGAGCTCTCCCTGGCCGATCTGGGAAATCAGGCCTTCGTGGAGCCCCAGAACCAGGTATTGCCGGTCGGGATCGGAACCGATGTTGACCGGAGGCAGGACCGCAACGCGTCGCCGGCCCACCGGTGCGCTGATGGCCTCGGACTTGAGGGTGTCGATGAAGGCCCTTGGGGACGCGAACCGCTGGGTCGGTTCCTTGGCAAGGGCCCGCCCCACGGCGCGTTCCACAAAGAGCGGCATATCCGGGTCCATGGACCGCAGGCTTGGAGACTTCTCGCTGGCGTGTTTCGCAAACAACGCCATGGGTGTTTTGGACTCGAACGGCGTCCGGCCGGAGAGCATTTCGAAAAGAACGCACCCCATGGCATACACGTCTGTTCGGCCATCCACGGACTCCTGCTCAAAGGCCTGTTCGGGACTCATATAGGCCGGGGTCCCCAGTGCGAGGCCGGTACCGGTGAGCTTGGCACCTCCCGCAGCCTGCACCGCACGGGCGATTCCGAAATCCGCAACGATGGCCTGGTCGCCGGACAGGAGGATGTTCGCGGGCTTCACATCCCGATGGATCACGCCGAGGGCGTGGGCGTGGGATAGGGCCGAGGCAACCTGATCCAGGATCCGTACCGCTTCTTGGAGCGGTATGGTCTGTTCCCGGCTCAGGCGGTCCTGTAGTGACTCCCCGTTGACATAAGGCATCACATAGTAGAGATGACCGTCCGCCTCGCCGGAATCGATGAGCATCAGGATATGGGGATGGGTCAGTTGCGCGGAAATCTCGATCTCGCGGACGAAGCGATCGCCGCCGATGGCTGCCGCCAGCTCGGGGTGAAGCACCTTGACGGCCACCTGTCGTCTGTGCTTCACGTCCTCCGCGAGGTAAACCGTGGCCATTCCACCCCGGCCCAATTCACGCTCGAGGCGGTAGGTGCTCTCCAGCGCTCGCGCCAGCAGTTCGGGGATTTCCGTCATCTCGGTTGTGCTTCCCGCCTTTGGGGGTGCCTGTTTGACCAGAGTGCGGCGCGCCGCTGCCCTTCCCGTGGGCTTACTCCAAAGCTACTCGGCGCTGTGACTGTCTAAAGGCGAGGCAACATCCGATTTCACCGCCCCGGCGAGCCTTTATTCAGCGGAACCTATCAATTCGCAGAATAACGCGGTTAAGTGTCAAGGCCGACAACCTCAAGTTCCACCTCGAGCTGCCTTCCGAGCCCGGGATCCCGACACCCTTCCGGGTCAGCACATAGGATATCCGTTTTCAATCCCCTGAGAACCGTGCGGGTGAGAGGGATAGCAACGAAAACTACGTTGTAGGTATCAAAGCTCATAGCGAATGTGGTGAAGGCACCCCGGTGTCGAAGACGGAGGACCAGGAAATGAGCAAACGACCAGGTGAATTCGAGCAGATCCTTCTATTCGCCCTGGTGCGGCTGGAGGGCGACGCCCACGGGGTGACGATCCGGGAAGAGATCGAACTTCGAACCGGTCGGGCCCCCTCCCCGGGGGCCATCTACACGGCCCTGGGCCGCCTGGAGGCGGGCGGCCTCGTCTCGTCCCGGTTCGGAAACTCCACGCCGGCGCGTGGGGGCCGGCGAAGGAAGTACTACACCATCGAACCGCTGGGAGCCGAAGCCCTACGGGAGTCCTTTGCCGCCTTGCGGGGGATGGCCAGCGGAGTCTTGCCCAAGCTTGAGGAGCTGGCCGTGGGGAACACCGCAGGAAACGGGGGAAACTGATATGCCCGCGAGGGACCGCCCTCCCCTCCTGGCCAGAACCCTCATCAGGTGGCTACTCCCGAAGGAAGACCGGGAGTTCATCCTGGGCGACCTGGACGAGGTGTTCTCCTCCCGGATCCTCCCCATGCACGGGCCGAAAGCAGCGGCCCGGTGGTATTGGCGGACCGGTCTGGCTTCTCTGGCAGCCGAGTGGCGTCCCCAGGGGGTCAAGGGTCGAAAGGCTCTACGAAAGAAGCTCGTTCCTGGCGCCGAACATCTCCCTTTCCCAACTCCGCCCCTGAGAGGGCCAAGAAAGGAACGACCCGGCATGGCCGATTTCATGGGACAGGACCTCCGCCACATTCGTCGGTTCCTAGGCAAGAACCCGGGGTTCACAACCGTCGCGGCCCTAACGCTTGCCCTGGGCATCGGCGCCAACACGGCTGTCTTCAGCGTGCTGAACCGCGTGGTCCTTCATCCCCTCCAGTACGACGAACCGGACCGCCTCGTCCGCCTTTACCAGGACAATCCCGAAGAAGAGATCACCGGGGGATGGGTGACGGGCCCCGCTTTCCTCGACTACCGAAACATGGCCGAAGGGTTCGAAGCCGTCGCGGCCATGTACAACTACCGTGAGTATGGCTTCACCCTCAGCGGTGCGGGGCCACCTCGACGGGTGAGCATGCTCCCGGTCAGCTCCGATTTTTTCGATGTCTATCATGTGACGACCCACCTGGGCCGAACCTTCACCCAGGAGGAGGAGCGCTCCGATGCCCGGATCGTCGTCCTCAGCCACCGACTCTGGATGGCCCATTCCGAAGGCAGTCCGGATGTCTTGGGACAGACGCTCCTCCTGGACGAAGAGCCCTTCGAGGTCGTCGGGGTCCTGCCTCCAGGGTTTGTCGACGTGGTCGGGGGGGATGTGGACATGTGGATCCCACTCGAGCTCCAGGACGCCAATGCAACCCAGAACCGTGGCAACCATTACCTGTCGGTGATCGGGCGCCTGAAGGACGGGTGGACCCTGGATGAAGCCAGGGCCCAACTGCAGGCACTGAGCATTTCTCTCGGGGAGGAATTCCCCAGCTCCGACGACGGATACCTTGCCCGGATCCTGCCGTTGCAGGAAGATGTCGTGGGCGGCGCGGGAGGGATGCTCTACCTGCTGCTTGCTGCAGCGGGGCTGGTGCTTCTCATCGCCTGTGTGAACGTCGCCAACGTCTCGGTGGCCCGGAACCTGGCGCGGGAGAGCGAGATGGCCATTCGCTCCGCACTGGGTTCGGGACGGGGCCGGCTGCTGCGAAT
>JBDHGR010000349.1:0-5159 GCA_039589815.1 Gemmatimonadota bacterium
CCCTGGCCAGCCTTCTATTCTATGGACTGGGTACGGCGGCCGGGGCTGCGGTACTGTACGGACTAGGCTGGAGGCAGCGCGCACTTCCCATTGTCGGAGGTGACGTTCCCAGCTTCACCTCGGTCAAGTCCGGAGCCAAAATGGCGAGAAAAGCCGCGAAGACGGGGCCAGGCCCATGGTGATGGTCGCCTTGGAGCAGCATTACCCAGAGGGCGAACGCATTATCAACGATGACCTGGCCTATCGTATCCTACCCTTCGGTGTCAGAGCATCCGTCTGGCTGAAGCTTCGCCTTATGTCCGTGGATTCCACGGTTCGCTGGATGGAGAAGAAGATTCCCGGCATGTGGGGTGGGTTCCTTACCAGGAAGCGCTACATCGATGAGAAGGTGGTTGAGGCGGTGGTGAGTGGAGCTCAAGCGGTGGTCAATCTGGGGCTGGTTTCGATACCCGAGCCTACCGCCTTCTTGCCCTAGGGACTGTCCCGGTCTGAGAGGTCGATCATGCAGAGAACATCGATGCCAAGCGTTCGAGGCTCAGGAAGGTCCTTGGAGAGGTCCCCGCCCACGTGACGCTGGTTCCGATAGACTTTGACCGCGAGGGCCTGGGAGCGGTCCTTACATCACACGGCTACGTTGCCGCCTCGAACGCCTTCTTCATTTGGGAGGCCGTCACCCAATACCTCACCAAAGATGGCATCGAGACCACCTTCCGGTTTCTGGGGCAAGCACCGGTTGGGACTCGCCTGGCATTCACGTACATCCGCCAGGACTTCATAGATGGAAGAGCCATGTACGGTGCGGATTATCTCTACAACACGATGGTTCTGCGGGACAGGAGCTTCCTCTTTGGTTTGGATCCCGAGGAGGTAGCGGACTTCCTCGCCGGGCACGGGTGGCGGCTGTTGGAACACCTCAGCTACGAGGAACTCGCGGCAAGGTACGTGGCGCCGACTGGACGCCAGCTCTTATCCACACCACTTGAGCGGATGGTGTACGCTGAGAAGATCTAGGGAACTGGCAAGTGTGCATGGGCCTCAGCAGACTCCAATCCCGTAAACCTGGCTCTCCGCTTCCTGCTTGAACTCACCGCACTTTTTGGCCTTGGTGCTTGGGGATGGCGAAACACCGAATCGCCCATCCGCTACCTCCTGGTCATCGGACTCCCGGTACTCGCGGCGGTTCTCTGGGCCACTTTCGCTGTCCCGGATGACCCGAGTCGGTCTGGGCGAGCACCAATCCCTGTTCCTGGCATCCTTCGCCTTGGGTTGGAACTCTTGATTCTCGCCCTTGGGGCCCTGGCCCTTCGCGCGGCTGGATATCTCTCCCGGACGCGGGAGGGGCGCCGCAACCCCTACACGGTTTGTGCGAACCGTCCCCTTCGCCATCCGGTAGAGGCTCACTGCCTCATTTCCAGCTTGCTCAAAACCGTAGAGCAGTCAAACGCGGCCTAGGGGACCGCGCACGATTCCTTCACCGTTCTGCGCCATGCGGAGTTCGGTAAGACGGGGCCGCGCCTATTCATACCGAATCAGGACTTTGTCCACCCGACTGCCGTCCATATCCACCACCTCCATGTGCAGGCCTCTCCACCGAAGCGTGGAGGTCACCTCCGGTTGGCTGTCCAAAGATTCGGAGATAAGAGCGTGGAGAGTCGGATACTGTCTGGGTTCTGGCACATCGAGTCCAAAGGCCCCAACGAACTCCTGGAATGGTAGGAGCCCATCCACCAGCCAAGAGCCGTCCTTCCTCCGCACCATGCCCGGTGCTACCCCTTCCCGGGTTTCGGGTAGTTGGCCGACCATCCCTTCCAATACGTCGTAAAGGGTGACGATCCCCAGGACCTTTCCGTCATCGTCGGTGACCAGGGCCATGTGGACATGGGACCACTGGAAGAGTTCCAGCAACCGAAACACCGGGGTCCAGGCTGGGAGGAGGTGGGGCTTGCGTAGGAATGAATCGAGGGTTGCCGGCTCCGGCGCCAGAACTAACTCCAACAGGTCCTGAACCTTCACGTATCCGGCGGTCCGGTCCAAGGCTCCATCGGCCACTGGGTACCTCGTGTATCGTACTTCCCCAAGCCGACTCCGCCAGGAGTCGGGTCCCGTAGAACGGTCCAACCAGACGATCTGCTCCCTGGGCGTCATGAGCATCCCGATGGTCATATCGCTCAGTCGAAAAAGGCGTTCAACGATCTGTTGCTCGGTAGCTTCCAGGACACCGGCCTCCGTGGCGTGGGCGATCAAAGCCCGAATCTCTTCTTCTGTGATATCGGGTTCCTCCGGGTCTTTGAGCGGCAGAAAACGAAGGACCATGTCCGTGGAGCGACTCAGAATGTGGACCAGGGGGGTTGCCAATAGGGAAAGGCGGGACATGAGGCTCCCGAGACGGGCCGCCATCCGCTCCGGGTCATGAAGGGCAACGCGCTTCGGTACCAGCTCTCCGAGTACCAGGGTCACAAAGGTTACGGCCATTACGACCGAGATCAGGGCGACCTGATCAGCGACTCCGGTGGGGAATCCGAGAGACTCCATTAGCGGAGCGAGCGTCCCGGCCAGGCTCGTCCCACCGAACGCACCGGCCACCACCGCAATGGTTGTAATTCCGATCTGGACCGTGGAAAGAAAGCGATTAGGTGAATTGGCCAGGTCCAAGGCCCTTGCGGCGGCCTTATCGCCTCCCTTGGCCCACTGATTCAAGCGGGCCCTCCTGGAAGCTACAACGGCGATCTCGGCTCCAGCCAACAGGCCGTTGGCCAAGATCAGGAACAGGAGAATCACGACCTCCAAAATGATGAGAGTCAGGGTATTCATAGGGGCTGTATCCAGGTGTCGGCACCCCGGGCCAGGGCGGCGGCATCTGCCACCTGCCTTGGACTGCCGAAAATGATGAGCTGGTCTTTGGCCTGGAGCCGAAAGCCGGCGCCAGGGTTGGGAAGAGCCTCGCCACTCCGTCGCACCGCCAGCAGGGTCACGCCGTACTCGGCTCGAAGGGCCACTTCCTCGAGCGTTCGTCCCACCAGGTACGATTCCTCCCCCACTTCAACTGTGGCCACTTCGGAGTCGGGTATATGCTTTCCCAGATCCTGAGGGTCGAGGCCGGGGTCGGCGGAAATTTCCCGGAACATCTCATAGCCCTTGGACCGGACGTCTCCCACGAATTCCTCGATCTCGACTTGGGGGATCAGATACCGTCGAAGAACTCGAACCAGGATCTCGACAGACGTCTCGAACTCTTCCGGAATTACGTCGTCGGCGCCGACGCCGTACAGGGCGTCCACCTCTTCTACATACCGGGTCCGGGCCAGTACGTAGAGCCCTGGGTTTAGGCGTTTCGCCGCCTGGATGATGTTTCTGGTCGCGCCGGGATCGGCGATGGCCGACACCAGGATCCGGGCCTGCTCAACCCCGGCATGCTCCAGGATCGCAGGGTGGGTCGCGTCACCGTAACCCATCACCTCACCTTTTCGCCGCTCTCTCTTCACCGTGTCGGGATTGGTTTCCAGAATCAGGTAGGGAATCCCTGCTACCTGGGCCGCCCGGGCCAGATTCCGGCCGTTGACTCCATATCCGACGATGATGAGATGGTCGGCGAGAGGTTCCTCCAAGGGTAGCCCCACGTCCACGTCCCCAGGTCCGGCCTGTCGCACCAACCATGAGGGGAGAGGAAGCGCAAGGATCCGGTCTACCAAGCCCGGTGCTCCCGCGATGATGAAGGGAGTGGCCGCCATGGTCAGAACCGATACCGCCAGGAAAAGCTGCTCGTGTTCGCCCGGGAGAAGGCCGTATTGGATTCCGACGCGGGAGAGGATAAACGAGAACTCTCCCACCTGGCTGAGCGTGAGCCCGCCGAGCAGAGCTGTGCGGAGCGAGAACCCAAGGAGTCGAATGGCCAGGGTCGCAACCCCGGCCTTGAGGATGAGCACCAAAAGAGTGGCTATAGAGACCTGGACCAGGCTCGAGAAGACGAAGTCCAGGTTGAGTAGCATTCCCACTGAGACGAAGAAGAACGACAGGAAGATCTGTTTGAAGGGCAGCACCTCCCCAAGGGCCTGGGCGCTGTATTCGGATTCAGAGATGACCAGGCCCGCCAGAAAGGCTCCAAGTGCGAGGGAGAGGCCCGCCAGGGAGGTGAGCCAGGCCGCGGCCAAGCCCATCCCCACCGTGGCCAGGAGGAAGACTTCCCGGTTCCGAGTTCGGGCCACTCTGAAGAGGAGCCAGGGAACCGCCCAGCGGGCCGCCACAAGGACGAGGCCGACGATGAGGATGGCTTTGAGGATCAGGCTCAAAAGGGGGCCCGTGATGTCGCCACCGCCCAGGGCCAGCAGTGGCGTGAAGAGCATCATGGGAACGATGGCCATGTCCTGGAAGATGAGGATGCCGAGGGTAGTCTTCCCCTGACGGGTCTCGATCTCGGCTCGGTCCTGAAGGAGCCTCAACACGATGGCCGTGCTGGACAGTGAAACCAGCATCCCCGCGAAGACCGCTTCGGCTCCCACCTGCCCGAAGGCCCGGGCCAAACCCCATGCGGCCGCTCCAGTCAGGAATACCTGGAGACCCCCACCCAGAACCACGGATCGCCAGATGCGGACCAGGCTCCCCAGTGAAAACTCGATTCCAATGGAGAAGAGCAAGAGGATGACGCCGACCTCGGCCAAGACCTCCACCTCGTGAACCGCCCTCACCAACCCCAAACCGTGGGGGCCTGCGATGATCCCGGTCAGAAGAAAACCCAGGACCAGCGGTAGGCGGAATCGCTGGAATACCAAGATCACCCCCAGGGAGAGCCCCAGGATGATCACAACATCGGTCAGGAGTGGGATGGTCATCTCCCCGATTCCTAATCTCGGCCACGGGCAATGAAGGCGTTTCCATTGGTTTTCGCGCTGCCGAGGAATGTGGAGGAATGTGGACGGGTCGGACAAGGAATGGAACGGCGAACCGCCCCGGGTTTTTCGGAGCCTGATTTGACTGAGAACTACTCACGCCTAACCACTTATTAGGCCCCATCAAACAGGCCAAATCCCGGCATTTTGCCGTACTTTCACGGGCAGGACGGTCGGGTAGCCCGGGCGGTTGCCCGCCCGAGCCCCCTCAGATCCGAGCATGGAGATTTCCACCACTCGGCTCTTCCGTTGAAGCAGTCTCACGGTGTCCGAGGC
>JBDHGR010000350.1:0-5159 GCA_039589815.1 Gemmatimonadota bacterium
ATTCTGCCATCGTGACCTTCCTTCGGAAGAACTACAACCTCCTCATCGGCGAACCGACGGCCGAAGCCATCAAGATCCAGATCGGGTCGGCTTTCGATTTCGGCGAAGAGAGAGAAATGGAAGTAAAGGGTCGGGATCTGGTGAGTGGCATTCCGAAAACTGTCTCTGTTCATTCCCAGGAGGTCAGGGAGTGCATCCAGGAGCCCATTCAGGCCATCGTGGAGGCGGTACGCCGTTCTTTGGAGATCACGCCGCCGGAGTTGGCCTCCGACATTGTCGACAGGGGAATCGTGATGACGGGGGGAGGGGCACTGATCCGCGGTTTGGACAAACTCCTCCAACACGAAACGAATCTTCCCATTCATGTTGATGATGAGCCCCTCACCTGTGTGGTCAGAGGGGCCGGCAGGGTCCTGGACGACGTCCAGAAATACCGGAACGTGCTCACCACCTGATCCGTTCCCCTCGCCCCGGACCAGGCTGAAATACTCAGACGATGGCCAGTTATACCGATCCGCCTGAGGAGGGCCGAGGGCGCCGGGACCTCACCGTTGCCCTGGTCTTCCTTTTCCTTGCCGCTGTGGCTCTCTATTTGCCCTCCGGGGTCCAGAGCCAGATTGCCGAGGGGTTACGCGGCACCGTACTTCGGCCCTTCGTTGAAACGCAGGAAGCTCTGGTCCAGGCCAAGCTCCGGGCGGAGGACGCCCTTGAACTCCAAGCCCAGCTCGACTCCCTCGCCTCCATCGTGGCCTCCCAGGCCAGCCTCCTGGAAGAGAATCGTCGCCTCCGGGAGCATCTGGATCTCGAGAACAGGGCCCCGGGGGTTTTCATTCACGCCAACGTGATGCGCCCGGGGACTACCGGATCGGGGAGCATGTTTTTGCTCGATGTCGGATCCGATCAGGGTGTCAACCCCGGGGACCCCGTTCTGATGCGAACTGGGCGAATCGGGTTGGTGGGGGTGATCAGGGAAGTGTCGAGGGAGGGGGCTATCGGCCTCGACTGGAGCCACCCGGATTTCAGGGCCAGCGCCATGACGGCGGATGGGGAGGTCTTCGGTTTGGTGGAACCGCGCCGAGGCGACTTCCGAGGCGGCGACAGGCTACTTCTCAACGCCATCCCCTTTCACGAACGCCTCGACCCCGGAACACTCGTCACGACCTCCGGCCTCGGCGGGATTTTTCCCCGGGGAATCCCCATCGGCGAAGTGATGGGTTTGCACCAGGATTATGGTGATTATCGTTCTGAATACTGGCTCCGTCCCGTGGTGGAAACCGGCAGCGCTACCCATGTGCTTGTGGTGAGGTCCGACCCCGCTTTGGAGGACCTTCTTGAGTTTTTGGAGGGAGGTGGGGAGGGAGGACCCCCAGGGGGAGGTCAGGGAGAGGGGGGCCGAGGAGGATGACCCGGAAGACCGTGCTGGGAATCCTGGTTCCCATCCTCGTGATTCTGCATTTCTTCCTTCATGTGGGCCTCAGGATCGAGAGGGCCGCTCCTGACCTTCTCACGCTGGCCCTCCTCTTCGCCGCCCGGGAAAACGGGATGGGTCCTGGCGGGGCTCTGGGGTTCTTTTTCGGCCTCCTGGAGGACGCCTTTTCCGTCCTGGCTTTTGGTGCCAGCGCCCTGGCCATGACCCTGGTCGGCATTCTGGGAGCGCGGACCCGGGATCTTTTTGTGGGAGACTCCCTCCGTTTCTTCTTCGTCTACTTCTTGGCGGGAAAACTCTTACGGGAGGTGATCTACTGGGTGGTGGCGGGTGAGACCGTGAGGGAACCTTTCCTCAACGCTGTGCTGATCGACGGAGGGATCGCCGCCTTCTACGTGGCTTCCATGGGTGCCCTCCTGGTTCTCCTCCTCGGCGGCGCCAGGGCCCTTCGATGAGGTTGGATCATCCCCTTTCCCGCAGGAGTCGGGCCCAGGGTGGCATCCTGGTTGTGGCCGTTCTCATGGGCCTGTTGGTGATTGCCTTCTTCCGGGCCCAGGTCCTCCGAACCACCACCTGGGAGCTTCAAGCCGCGAACAACCGACTCAGGCAGCTCGGCGTCCCGGCCCCCAGGGGGACCATCTTCGACCGGAACGACAACATCATTGCCGACAACGTTCCGGGCTGGGCCGTGGTCCTCCTTCCGGACCAGAGGGATACGATTCGAGCTCGCCTCGAAGGCCTCCGTCCCCATCTGGGACTCACCGACGGGCGTATCGAACGCCTCATGCAGCAGGTCCGGACCTACCCCCGTCAACCCCTCACGGTGAAGGGCAACGCTCAGCTGGAGGAAGTCTCCTCCCTCATGGAACGCCAAAGCGAGTTCCCGGGCCTGGTTATGGAGATTGGACCCAGGCGGCGATATATGGCCGGCGAGGCCACGGCCCACGTGGTTGGGTACCTGGGGGAGATCACGCAGGAGGAGTTGAACGATCCAATTTATGCCGGGGATCCGGCGGGGCGGTACGAATCCGGAGCCATCGTTGGAAAAGACGGGGTCGAGAGGCAATACGAGAGAACCCTCCAGGGAGAGGCGGGCTTTCGGTACGTGGAAGTCGACGTGTTGGGGAGAATCGTGGGATCCTTCCAGGGGCCTGCCGTGGCAGAAGCCGTTTCGGGAGAAGACATCTGGCTGAACATCGATTTGGAGCTCCAGGAATGGGTTCACCGAATCTTCCCGGACTCGATGCGGGGGGCAGTGGTGGCTTTGAACGTGGAAGACGGGGGGATCCTTGCCCTCTATTCCTCGCCGACGTACGACTCCAACGATTTTGTGGGAGGGATCACGCCGGATCGGTGGGATGCCCTTCTCTCCGACCCGGCTCTGCCCCTTTTCAATCGGTCTGTTCTTGCCACGTACCCCCCGGGGTCCACCTGGAAGCTCGCCACCGCAGCCATCGCCCTCGACCTGGGGGTGGTTCGGCCCGAAGAGACCATGCCCATCCCATGCACCGGCGGGATGCAATACGGGAACCGGATCTGGCACTGCTGGAATCGCGAAGGCCACGGCGCTGTCGACCTCCTTGGGGCCATCCGCCATTCCTGTGATGTCTACTTCTATCAGTTGGGGATGCGGGTGGGTCTGCAGCGGCTGCTTGAGGAGGGGACGGCCACCGGCTTCAACCAGAGGTGCGGAATCGACCTTCCCTCCGAGGCCCGGGGGATCTTCCCGGGTGACATATCATGGTGGGCGGAAAACTTCGGGTACCGTGCCACAGAAGGAGAGGTTTTGAATCTGGCCATCGGCCAGGGCCCTAATGACCAAACCCCCCTCAAGATGGCCCAGTTTTATCTAGCCATTGCCCGAGATGGTTCCGCACCTCCCCCGCGCCTTCGACGGACCGACGAGCCTCCGGAAGGAGGGTGGAGTCTGGACCTGACCCCAGAAGCCCTGGAGACCATGCGGGAGGGTTTGAGGGGTGTGGTGAGACCCGGAGGGACCGCCTATCTGTCATCCTTGGAGCATTGGGCTCTCATGGGGAAGGCCGGAACGGTGCAGAACCCTCCCAACCCCGACCACGCCTGGTTCGCCGGAATCGCCGGCCCCCGGGGTGGAGGACCCGAGATCGTCGTGGTGGTGATTGTGGAATTCGGTGAGAGCGGGTCCGGCGTAGCGGCGCCACTGGTAGCAAAAACAGCAGATTTCTTCCTCCGGCGGAAGTATGGCCTTCCGATAGACAGCATCCAAACCCTGGGTGAGCACTACAGGACGGGCACCGCAGCACCATGGGCTGCAGCCCTGGCTGCTGCCGGAGACGGGGGGGAAGGGGAGTGAGGGGCCCGGGCCGATGCTGAAATTCCTCCGGGCATGGGGTGAGGCTCCTGCCCTGGCCTTCACGATCCTGGCCCTCTCCATTATCGGGGTGGCCATGGTCTACTCCGCTGGGGTCCTGAACCTGCCAAGCCCGGTGACCGAAAACATCTGGCAAAGGCAGCTCTCCTGGCTTCTCCTTGGCGTCATAGCCTTTACGGCCGTGGGCCTGATCCCTCCCCGGTGGTTCGAGTGGGCGGCGCTCCCGGCCTACATAACCGGAGTTTTCCTGCTCCTGGTCACCCTTGTCATCGGGACGGGGGCGGGCACGGCCGCTGGGGTCAAGAGTTGGATCTCCCTTGCCGGGTTTCGATTCCAACCGGCGGAGGTGGCCAAGATTGCCACGGTTCTTGCCGTGGCCCGGCTTCTTTCTACCCGCAGGGAGGCCTTTCAGAACCTGAGGGAACTGCTGGCTCCGGTGGCTCTGGTGGCCCTCCCTTTGGGGTTGGTGATCTTACAACCCGACCTGGGAACGGCCCTTGCATTCATCGGGATTCTCTTCGCCATGCTGTATTGGGGTGGAACCCCCGTGCCCCTTCTCATTCTCCTCGCCAGTCCGGGACTGGCCCTCATTCTGAGTTACGATACTCGCGTGTGGTCGGCGTACATCATTCTTCTCACTCTCTCCCTCTTTTTTTACCGCTACAGGCTCTACCTGGTCGAATCGGTGGCAGTGGTTCTGGCCAACCTGGCAGCGGGCACCGTGGCTCTTCCCCTATGGCGCTCCCTGGCTGATTACCAGAAGAACCGTCTCCTGGTATTCTTGGATTCGACCGTGGATCCCCGAGGGGCCGGTTGGCAGATCACCCAGTCCAAGGTGGCCATCGGTAGCGGAGGCCTCACCGGGAAGGGCTTCACGGCGGGCCCTCAGAAGAGCCTGGACTTCCTCCCGGAACAGCACACCGACTTCATCTTCAGCGTCATCGGCGAAGAGCTCGGTTTTGTGGGGACCTCCCTGGTGATTCTGGCCTTTTCCTTCATTCTTTTCCGTTTGGTTCAGCTCGCCGCCCGGGCCGCGGATCCCTTTGCCGGCCTAGTCATCTTCGGTATCTTCGGAGCCTGGATCACGCACGTTTTCGTGAACATCGGGATGACTGTCGGGTTGGTTCCTATCACGGGCATCCCGCTTCCATTTGTGAGCTACGGAGGATCCTTCCTCCTCATGTCCTGGGTTGCCCTGGCCGTGGCCGTACGGGTTTCTCGAGATACATGAGGGGTCGGGGCAGCCATGGATCCTCCAGAAGAAAGGGAATGGGATGGCCTGGTTTCGAAAACCCAAACAACCTCTGAAGTTCTCCGATAAGAGAGACCTCCCTTCCGACGTTTTTGAAAAATGCGGGGGCTGTGGAGAGATCGTTTACGGGG
>JBDHGR010000351.1:0-5155 GCA_039589815.1 Gemmatimonadota bacterium
GATGCGGGAGCGTTTCGGTGCATCGGATGCCGCATGCCGGCTTCGCTTTCATACCCAGACGGGTGGTTCCACCCTAACCGCCCAGCAGCCACTGAACAATGTGGTTCGGGTCACGCTCCAGGCCCTCTCCGCAGTGTTGGGTGGGACCCAATCCCTCCACACCAACTCCTATGACGAAGCCTTGGCTTTACCCTCCGAGGGATCGGCCCTTCTTGCCCTCCGGACCCAACAGATCGTTGCCCACGAATCGGGCGTGACCCACACTGTGGATCCGCTCGCCGGTAGTTACTACCTGGAAGCTCTCACGGACGCCTTGGAGGCCGAAGCGGTGGACTATATGGAACGGATCCAGGAGATGGGCGGCGCCGCCAGGGCCGTGGAGTTCATGACAGAGGAGATCCACCAGGCCGCCTACCGATACCAGCTTCAGGTGGAGAGCGGCGATCGAACAGTCGTGGGGGTCAACGCCTTCGAGGAGGAAGAGGACGATCCGACCCTTGAGCAACCGGATTTTCCTGCACGGGAAGAGGCCCAGAGAGCCAGCTTGGGATCTCTAAAAGCCCAAAGGGACCGCGGATCCCTCGGGACCGCTCTGGAACGGATCAGAGCCGCCGCCCGGTCCAGCCAGAACCTCCTTCCTCCGATGGTCGAAGCGGCAAAGGTGCGGGCAACCCTTGGTGAGATCAGTGACGTGCTCCGGGAGGAGTGGGGCATCTACGATCAAGGGTGACATCGTACCCCGTCCGTCGTTAGCTTTTTCTCTGGAAATCCAGTGTGAAAAGGAGGTATTTCGGGCGATGCCCACCTATGAATACAGGTGTCCCAAGGGGCACGAGTTCGAGCTGTTTCAGAGAATGAGTGACGAGCCTCGAGCCGACTGCCCCCACTGCGGGTTGGGAGGCGAGAGACTTCTCTCGGGCGGGGCCGGCTTCCTCTTCAAGGGCGACGGTTTCTACACCACCGATTACCGGAGCGATTCCTATAAGAAGGACGCCTCCGATGAGAAATCGGGCGCTTCCTCGGATAAAAAGACGGACGAGGGATCGAAAAAAGCCGACAAGGCTCAGGCCGGAACGAAGGAGACCAAGGACCCCAGCCCAGCCTCGTCCTCCAACGGCGATGCTTCGACCGGGAAGGCATAACCATCTCATGTCGGATGCACTGATCAGGGCAGCCCTTGAAAAAACCCTCCACCATATGGGTGTGGACGGCGCCGACGTGCGCCTCGAGAGGCCCCGGGACCCCTCCCATGGTGACTGGGCAACCAATCTGGCCCTCACCCTTTCCTCCAGACTTCAGAAGGCACCCAGAGAGATTGCCCAGGAGATCGCAGATCGCCTGGATAACGCCGAGGCTGGGGTCGAAGCAGTGGAGATCGCAGGCCCCGGGTTCCTGAATTTTCGCCTTTCTTCCGGGGCCGTCGCCGGGGTGATCCCGAAGATCCTCTCGGAAGACGAGGTCTTCGGCCGGTCCCACACCGGGGCCGGATCCTCGTTCATGGTGGAGTTCGTATCGGCGAATCCGACCGGGCCGTTGCACCTGGGGCACGGTCGTCAGGCGGCTCTGGGGGATGCCATCTCTTCCCTCCTGGATTGGTGCGGATGGTCTGTGCACAGGGAGTTCTACTACAACGATGCCGGGAAGCAGATCGAACTCCTGGTCGAAAGCGTGTGGGCTCGGTACCAAGCGCTTCTCGGAGAAACCATAGAGCTCCCGGAAGGTGGCTACCACGGGGAGTATGTGCGTGATGTTGCCGAGGCGATGGTCTCCGCGGAAGGGGACCGATTCCGGGGAGATGGGTCCCCCGAATCGCTGGCCTTCATGAGGAGATTCGCCGTCCGCGCACTGAGGCAGGAACAGGACCGTGACCTGGAGGAATTCCGAGTGTCCTTTGATCGGTTCTTCCTGGAGTCTTCCCTTTACTCCGATGGACTCGTCGACTCCGCCATCCAGGCGTTGGAGGAAACGGGGTTGGTCTACGAACGGGACGAAGCGCTCTGGCTCCGGACCACCGAATACGGAGACCAGAAAGACCGGGTCATGGTGAGGGGAGATGGAACGCCCACCTATTTCCTGCCCGACGTGGCCTACCATATGACAAAGTGGGAACGGGGCTTCCGCCATGTGATCAATGTTCAGGGATCCGATCACCACAGCACGGTAACCAGGGTGCGTGCGGGTCTCCAGGCTCTGGGGCTTCCTGAAGGGTACCCCGAGTACGTTCTTCACCAGATGGTGGCGGTGGAGCAGGGAGGAAAGGAAGTGAAGTTATCAAAAAGGGCCGGTTCCTATACGACCCTGAGAGAACTATTCACAGAGGTAGGCGTTGATGTAGCCCGTTACTTTTTCCTCATGCGGAAACCTGATGCCCACCTGGTTTTTGATCTGGGCATCGCACTGGATCAGTCGGAGAAGAACCCGGTTTTTAAGGTCCAATACGCTCACGCACGTATGTGCTCCATCTTCCGGAAAGGGCGAGTGGAGGAAGACCAGATTAGAGCAGAAGGTGCGGATCTGGAAGGTCTATCCCACCCCCTTGAAAGAGATCTCATCAAGCGGTTGGCGGACTTCCCGGAGACCGTGCAGCGGGCCGCCGATGCCAGGGCACCCCATGTGTTGTGTGATTACCTGGAGCAGACTGCCGGGGCCGTGAACTCCTGGTATCACGCTGGGAACCCCTCCCGGAGCCCCGAGCTCGCGGTCCTTGTTGAGAACCAGAAGCTGAAGCAAGCCCGATTGGGCCTGGCCCGCAGTGTTCGGATCGTATTGCGGAACGGCTTGAGGATCCTGGGAGTGACGGCCCCGACTCGAATGGACCGGCCGGAGGAGGAAGAGGATGCCTGAGGCGGACGGCCTCAGTTACCGATCCGCCGGCGTCGATCTTGACGCGGCGGAGAGGGCAAAGGGGGCGTTGAAAACCCTGGTCTCCCGAACTCGGGACGCGAATACTCTGTCGGAAATGGGCCTTTTCGGGGGCCTTTATGCCGTACCTGCGGGACTTCAGAATCCCGTGCTGGTCTCCAGCGCCGATGGCGTCGGGACCAAGCTCAAGCTGGCCTTCCTCACGGGGAGGCACGACACCGTTGGTCAAGACCTGGTAAACCACTGTGTGAACGACATCCTGGTTCAAGGTGCGAGGCCCCTTTTCTTCCTGGATTACCTGGCGACGGGCCAGATGGAAGAGGGGGTGGTGACCCAGGTGGTCAGTGGTGTCGCCCAGGCCTGCCTGGAGAACGGATGTGCCCTTCTCGGGGGTGAAACCGCCGAGATGCCCGACTTCTACTCGCGAGGCGAATACGATCTGGCTGGATTCATCACGGGGGTGGTGGAGCGGGAGAGAGTCCTGGACGGGTCCAGGGTCCGACCCGGAGACGTCCTCATTGCACTGGGTTCCACCGGGCTCCACACCAACGGTTACTCCCTCGCTCGGAAAATCGTCTTTGATGTAATGGGTTTGGGAGTCGAAGATGTGTTCCCGGATCTGGGAATGACGGTGGGGAACGTGTTGCTGGCCGTCCACCGGAGCTATCGGGCCTCGGTAGAACCGCTTTTGGCTTCGGATCGCCTGCACGGTCTGGCGCACATCACCGGCGGAGGGATTCCAGGGAATCTCCCTCGGGTCATCGGGGAGGGCCAGGGAGCTCGGGTTGACACCCGAAGTTGGGAAGTTCCCCCGCTGTTCCGAGTGCTTCAGGGCGGTGGGAGGGTGGCTTCTGACGAGATGTTCCGGGTTTTCAACATGGGGGTGGGCATGATTGTCATCGCCCCGGCAGATGATGCCGATTCCGTGGCGAACGATCTGGCCGCAGCAGGGGAAAGGAGCTGGATCCTGGGCGAGATCGGGGCAGGAGGGGGGGTGGAGTTGGTTTGAGGCGAGCCAGGGGCCGGTGGCGTGTCCCAGCATGGATCCTCGGCCTTTTTTGGGTAGCACCAGCAGAACCTGCATGGGCCCAGGACCTGTCTGAGCTGGTCACGACCTGCGGGGTGGCGTCGGAGGTACACCTGGCCTGGTGCCAGGAGACAGCTTTGGCCGTTCAAGCGGCACAGGGCGCCCTCGGCCTGGCGGCCTCTGGTGGCATCGATCTCCCGGGCTCGGCCAGCACCTTGGGTTGGCGGACGAAGGGGTCACCCAGGTTCGCTTTGAGCATCTGGGGGTCTCTGACCCGGGCTCCTGTCCCTTCCCTGACCCTGAAGGACGGACTGCCGGGAGGAGAAGCCACCGCCGACCTCCCTTCCTTCCACCTTTCTGGGACCATCGGGCTCTTCGACGGCTTCTCACTAGGTCCCACCATGGGAGGTTTCGGGTCACTAGATGTGACGGCCTCGACCCAATGGATCTGGACCCCGAAGCAAGGGGGATTCCAGGAAGGGACCGCGGGATGGGGAGCTGGAGCTCGGATGGGGATTCTCCGAGAGTCCTTCTCACTCCCGGGGATCTCCATTTCGGCCTTCCGCCGGTCTTTGGGAAACCAAAGGCTCTGGACTGTGGATGATGGAGATCCCTCCGAGGCCCGGTTCGAGGTCGGGGTGTTGTCCCTCAGAGGCTTGGTAGGGAAGGATCTCTGGGGCGTGGGCGTGTTCGGGGGGTTCGGATGGGACCGGTACTCCGGAGATGCGACCGTCGCTGTCACAGATCCAGAAGGGGGAAACTCCGACGGAAACGGTGTCGGAGATCTACGGTCGGACCGCCGTATCTATTTTGCGGGTGCCTCCAGGACTTTTCTCGCACTCCAGATCTCTGGGGAGGTCGGATGGGCGGAAGGCTTCGACACCACACTTCCCCTCCCTCGCCAGGGCGGCTTCAACCCGGCCTCCGGTTCCCATTTCGGGTCGCTGGCTCTTCGGCTGACTTTCTGACCCCAGGCGAAAACACATATGAAACCCACCCTCGACTCTGCTGACCGGAAATTCCTCCGGCGAGCTGTCGAGATCGGCAGGAAAGGTTGGGGGTGGGTACACCCCAATCCCCTGGTCGGGTGCGTCCTGGTAAAGGACGGAGAGGTTCTAGCCGAGGGGTGGCACGAAGAGTTCGGTGGGCCCCACGCCGAGGTTCACGCACTCGCGAGGGCCGGGGATCGGTCGAAAGGGGCGACAGCCTATGTCAGCCTCGAGCCCTG
Source organism: Gemmatimonadota bacterium (assembly GCA_039589815.1). Taxonomy (GTDB): domain Bacteria; phylum Gemmatimonadota; class Gemmatimonadetes; order Longimicrobiales; family Gaopeijiaceae; genus JABDNZ01. The sequence goes on from JBDHGR010000351.1 coordinate 5,118, forward strand.
TGACCATCACGGCCTGACACCCCCCTGTTCGTCGGCCC
>JBDHGR010000352.1:0-5152 GCA_039589815.1 Gemmatimonadota bacterium
GACTCATCAGAGTTTCAGTCTACATCCCAAACCTCCTCTCTGACCGGCATTGCCTGGTCGCTTCCACGATCTGCCGTACATACCGGCAAACATGCCGGATTATGCCGGGATTTATCGACACACTAACCGGCACAATCGACATGATGTGGCCCAAACTCGAGCTCGCTAGTGAGGGGTGAGGGATGGGGATCGGACTGGAGTAGGACTAGAAATGACGTGGCGCCAGGCGAATTTGGCAGATGCCATCAAAGCCCCCTGAACGAGAAGCCGCAGCGACTCCTAAGGGTTTTGGTCTGTTCAAAACACCGAGGGCCCCGAAGTCAGAACGGATCAGGGTCGAGGGCCGAGAAAGCATCGCTGTCGTATTCAATGACGTAGTCTGTTCCGCCGGATCCCCGGTGCAAGGTAGCGTCATCCAACTCATATCCCATTGCCCGGTAGCCTCTCAGGCGTTTCTCGAACATCCGCGCGAGGACCGGCACATCCCGGTCAACATAGTCAAAGACGCGGACCTCGGTCTTGCCGTGGTGCCGGCGATGGAGGCGCCCGGCGTATTGGACCAAGGTACCCTTCCAGGCGATGGGCAGGGCCAAGAACATCGTGTCCAACCGGGAATCGTCGAATCCCTCGCCGATGAAGCGCCCCGTCGCCAGAAGAACCCGCTCCTCCGAGTCGGGGACTTCCGAGAGCTTCTCGGCCACCTCCCGACGGGCCTTGGTGCCCGTGCCACCCTTGAGGACTACAACATTCCGCGCCACCCCTCGAAGTCGCTCGGCGAAGAACTCGAGATGGTCTCTCCGCTCAGTCAGCAGTATGGGAGATCGGCCCTCCTCCAGAACACCGATGAGGTCGTCCAAGATCTGGTCGTTCCGAACATGGTCCGCCATGAGCTGACCGTAGATCTCCTGAATTCCAGGCGCTCCCGTTGTCGGCTTGAGGCGGAAGCCGGTTTCCCGGACCACGACCCGGTGTCGGGAGGGTCGGCCTGCCGCCAATTGCCTCGGATCCACAGAGAACCGTACCGGCCCGATTTGAAACTCAAGGATAGGATGATGACCGTCCCGCCGCCTCGGGGTAGCGGTAAGTCCCGTGAGGAATCGTGCCCGCACCTCGCGCATAACCCGTTCGAACGAGACGGCCGGAACGTGATGGCATTCATCCACGATGACGTGGCCGTAGTCCGCAACGATGGGGTCCACTTGATCCCGGCGCACCAGGCTCTGAATCATGGCAACGTCAACCCCACCCGTAAGCTTCCGCTTCCCGCCTCCGACCTGCCCAATCTGTGCAGGCTTGAGATCGAGGAAGACGCCCAGCTGGGCCCGCCACTGATCCAGCAGGAGTGTGCGATGCACGATCACGAGCGTGTTACGCCGCCGTTTGGCGATGAGGTGGACGCCGACCACAGTCTTTCCCATGCCCGGCGGAGCAACGAAGACGCCCGTCTCGTGGTTCAGCAAGGCCCGAGCGGCTTCCTCCTGGATCTCGGTGAGGTCTCCGCGGAACCCCTGATCGAGGGGCTTTCCATCGGTTCGCTCATCGACGAGGCAAAGCCGGATCCCCAGCCCTTCCAGGAGCCTCTCCAAAGTTGGCACGCATCCCCGGGGCAGGCTCACGTGTGCCGGAAGATCCTCCGCGCAACTGATAACCCGGGGCGTGAGCGCCGTGGAAAGGCGCATGGCCTGCTTTTCGTAGAACTGTGGATTCTGGAAGGCGGCCAGGCGCTTGATCCTGTCGAGGAGGGCCGGAGGTAGATCCCGCTTTTCGACATAGACCTGCTGGGCGAGGATTCCTCCGACCTCCGAAGGAAGAGGACCTTCCACAGGACCCTCCGGGGACGGATTCGCCGGAAGCGGTAGCCAAGGAACATCCGGGTCCTTATCGGTGTCGTTAGCTGCCGTGACCCCCACAACCCTCCCGCTGGCGGCAGGTTCCCTGGCGATCTCCTCGACTCGGGTGGCACTCAGGCGAGGCAATCCTGCTAAGAAAGCCCATTGGTCTTGAAAGGGATCCCACTCCTCGTCCACGAAGACCGTGTTTCCCCTCTTCCTGGCGTGATACTGAAGGGGGAGCGCGATCAGGTTTCCGAACCCTCCACGTGGCAGGGTATCCTGGTTGGGAAAGAGACGGTCGTAGGAGCTCATGGGAAGCTCAGGACGGGACGCCATAGCCTCGGTGAGCAGGTAGGATCCCATGGCTCGCGCAGCATTGGCGGGGACCGACCCGGAAAAGAAGAACCAGACGTGGGCCCCGTCGCCGGACCGGGAGCGCTCCACAGCAGGGCACAGCCCCTTTCGACGCGCCACCTCCACGTACGCCGCCACGTCCTCCCTCCACCCTCCCTGGTCGAAATCGACGGCCAGGAACCGGCAGTTCCCGTCCTTCAGGAGTGGAAAAACTCCCATGACGTGCCGGCCCTGGAGGTGATCCAGGATCACCTGGTCGATGACCTCGGAGAAGGCCTGTTGAGGGCATTCCCCGCATCTCACCTTCGGCTTCCCACAGACACCGTCGACCCACTCATTGGTGCAGGCCGGGGAGTAGCCCTGCTTTCCCGTCTTCCGATTCCTCCAGAACCGTGGGAACACGTCTTCCCGACCGGCAAAGAGGGATCGAAAGAGCGAGACCTTTTCCTCCCTGGACCGAGGGGGCTTGTCCGGGGAAGGCACAGCCTCCGCCAACTCCTGCCGGAGGTGCGATAGCTCCCGGCTCAGGGCTTCCCGCTCCCCATCCAGTTCAGCCAGGCGGGCCTCAGCGTCTTTGATCCGGCGGTGAAGGCGATCTGTGTCAGAGGGAGTCTTCGTCGTGTGCCTCCGGTTTCAGGAGAGATTCCCCTTCAACGTCCTGAAGCGCTCGCTGGTGGCGCGCCGCATTCCTGGCCTTCCAGAGAAGAGCAGGGTGTCGCGCCAACCGCCTCGCTGTCTCCGGGTCCGCGGGAAAGAGAAGCTCCGGGCGGAGATCACCTGCTTGCAGCCGGTCAGTGTACTCCCTCTCTGCTGCTGTCAGCGTGAGCAAGGGCTCGAGCACGTTCCAGGCTGCCTCCCTGATCTCGTTGGCGTCCGGCTGTGCCATATGGGAAAGCGTGGGGTGAAGCTGCTCCCGAACCGCGCGATCGTCGATCCTCCCCCATCGGTCTGGTTCGTAGGTGTACAGCGGGTGGTTGAGCGCGCCAGCAAGGGCCACGAACAAGGACCGCATGCGGGCAGAACCCCACTCGGCCCCCGCCACCGCCGGAAGGTGGGTGGCATCGAACAGGTCCCGGGGGGCTCCTCGGTCCAGAAGTGCGCAGAGCTTGCCCGCGATCAACTCCCCGATGCCCACCACGGAGAGGGACGGCCGCTCCGCGTCCGCCGGTTGCCAGAGATCTCCCATGAAGGGAGGATCAAGCGCCACCCGGTGCAGGAAGTTGAGATCTACCTCGATCCGGTCAGCGACACTCGCACTCGAGATGTAGCGAAGATACGCCTTCCTGCCCGCGTGTTCCGCCCTAGACCACTGGAGTTGGTACCCTCGGCCACGCGCCAGAGACTCCAACGACTTCTCCACGAGGGGGCGCCTCTCCAACATCTCGTCTCGGTCCTCAGAGCCGACGAAGTTGAAGTCGAGGTCCACCGATAGACGCCGAGGCGGCCCGAAACAGAGGTTGAGTGCCGTGCCTCCCTTCAGGGCAAGGACACTACCCAGGAGGGGATGGCGGGCTACCTCGCCAGCGACTTCCCCGAGCCGTACGACCTTCTCAAGCGTATCGGCGCGATGGCCCGTCTCCCGTGCAGCCGAATCAAACCAGGCGCGGCTACGGTTCATCGGCCACTGTGCCGTCCACGACAGCCTCGGGCAGGATCACGTTCCAGCGTGATACCATTCGGCCGCGGCCGTCCTCGGTCCGTCCACGGCGCGGCAGGTACTGGGGAGCCGCTGGTCGTCTCTCCTCCATTCTCTCCAGATAGTCATCCGGGACGAAGAAATGCCCCTGATAGGTTTCGAGGAACCAACCGACTCCGGCATAGAGGTTCTGGAGACCGTAGGCATAAAGAACCGCATCCAACTTCTCAAAATCCAGGGACGGGAAGCCGGCAGCGGAGGCAACCAACTCCTCGAATCCTCCCACCAGGTCAAGCCGTCGGAACCCGTCCACCAACGTCCGCTCGGGACCGGTCACTCGGAGGGTGCGATCCAGATAGGGAACGGAGCGGACACCGATTTCGGTCTCCGCCTGATACACCAAGGTCGCGGGATGGGGGAGCACCTCGACTCGGGTCCCTCGAAGGACAAGAGGGCGCCGCCGAGAGTGAGACAGCAGGGTCACCACGCCCCAATCCGAATGGCCTGCGCCCAACAGGGTAAGAGCTGAGTGATAGGCGAAAACGCCGTCGGGTCTCAGGGCCGCACCCACGAGGTACGGGTCAGGGGCCAACGCCTCCGGATCGTCTCCAGGCCTGACCGTCGCATAGAGTCCGCGCTCCAGGCTTACGATGCGTTCCCTAGATTGGAGGTATTTCAGTCGCTTGGCTAGGGCCGTGGACAACCTGACTTCACCGTGCGCCTCGGCGAACATGGATCGCGAGAACACGGGATTTCGGTCGAGGAATTCTTCCGTCGTGCGCCGAACTTGCCTTTGCGTGCTCATAGGACCCACAAATTAAGCCCCATAAGCACGTATCGTCAAGAAGAGGGAGTTGACACAATGCGCGCACGAGACCCAGAAACTGGGCCCTAAGAATGCACAACGGCAAGTGTCAGGATTGCAGGGAGAAGCCAGGTCCTGTCTATTCTCTCCGGTGGTCAGTGCCGGCCAGCCACCGTTACCCGACACGGGCCTCATCTCACGCCGACACCAGACACCCCGAGGTGTCTACAGATCCGGGAATAGAATTGCCCCGCCTGACCTCGGAAGAGCAAGCGGGACAAGCACCTCTGAAAATGGGCCTGGGTAGACTCGAGCCGGAGGACGCTTCAGCGGCCGGAGACGAGTGAGGATGGCCCGCAGGGCCACCGCAGATCCACTACCGACCTCACGCTTATCAGGCCCCTCTAAAAGAGGCCAAATCCCGGCAATTTGCCGTACTTTCACGGGTAGGACGGTCGGGTAGCCCGGGCGGTTGCCCGCCCGAGCCCCCTCAGATCCGAGCATGGAGATTTCCACCACTCGGCT
>JBDHGR010000353.1:0-2158 GCA_039589815.1 Gemmatimonadota bacterium
TACATGTCCGGTGGACAGTTCAATGTTCCCATTGTCTTCCGGGGGCCCACCGGTGCAGCCCTTCAGTTGGCCGCCCAGCATTCCCAGGCTCTTGAGAGTTGGTATGCCCACGCGCCGGGAATCAAGGTGGTGGTTCCCGCCACGCCGGCCGACGCCAAAGGCCTCCTGAAGTCCGCGATCCGGGACGACGATCCGGTGGTGTTGATGGAGGGGGAACTCCTTTACAACGTGAGAGGGGAAGTGCCAGAGGGTGAACATCTCGTACCCTTGGGGTTGGCGGACGTGAAGCGGGAAGGGGACGACGTTTCCATCATCACCCACGGGAAGGCGGTCCACCTGGCCCTTCAAGCGGCGATCCGGCTGGAGAGGGAGGGGGTTTCGGCCGAAGTGCTGGACCTGAGGTCCCTTCGCCCCCTGGACGTGGATGCGGTTCTGGCCACGGTCCGGAAAACCAACCGTGCGGTTTATCTGGAGGAAGGATGGCCCTACGCCGGCATCGGTGCCCAGATCGTTGCCACGATCCAGGAAGAGGCATTCGACGATCTGGATGCGCCTGTTCTGAGGGTCATGCAGGCCGACGTCCCCATGCCCTACGCCAAGAATCTGGAGCAACTGGCCAAACCGGACGCCCAGCGGGTGGTGGAAGCCTGCAGGCGAGTTCTTTACCGAGACTAGTTGATGGTTACCAAGGTCCATATGGAAGCGCTCTCCCCGACGATGGAAGAGGGGCAACTGGTGCGGTGGTTGAAGTCTGAGGGGGACTCGGTCTCCAACGGGGAAATCCTGGCAGAGATTGAAACCGACAAAGCGACCATGGAGTTGGTGGCCCGAGGGGCGGGGATTCTCCGGAAGGTCCTCCTCGGAGAGGGGGGGACGGCGCCCGTCGGTGAAGTCATCGCCGTTATCGCCGCGCGCGATGAGGATATCGGCGATGTGGTTGGTGCGACCGAACCGGAAGCCGCAGCCCCACTTGAGCAGCTTCCGGTGAAGGGGGAGGATTCGACGTCGGCGGAATCCGCCGATTCTGGTCAGGTCCTGTCCCAGGCCGATGGGGGAGATCGGATAAAGGCTTCGCCTTTGGCTCGTCGGCTTGCCGACGACGCCCACCTCGATCTCAAGACGGTTCCCGGATCGGGCCCTGGGGGCCGGATCGTTGTGCGGGATGTCGAGGCAGCCCGGAGTGGGGCTGGTGCGATGACATCGTTGTCGCCTGCGCCAGGAGGGATGGGCACGTCATGGAGCGGGGGCCCCGAGGTCGACTTTGAGGACCTACCCCTCTCGCAGATGCGGAAGACCATCGCCAAACGGTTGGTGGAGTCCTTGGGTCCGGTTCCCCACTTCTTCCTCGGGATCACCGTGGAGATGAGCAGAACCCTGGCGGCCCGGAAGCGGGTGAACGGATTCCTGGAGGCGCAGGGCGAAAAGGTGTCCATCAACGATTTCATCCTGAAAGCCACCGCCGGGGCGCTGGAACGGCATCCCGAGGCCAACGCCCAGTGGACAGGGGAGGCCATCCGCCGCCATTACAGGGTCCACTTGGGCGTGGCGGTGGCGGTGGATGACGGCCTCATCACTCCGGTCATTCGGGACGCAAACAAGAAGGGGTTGGCCCACATCAGTCGGGAAATCCGTGAGCTAGCTGCCCGGGGGAGGGAGAAGAAACTCCACCCCGATGAGTACACGGGCTCCACATTCTCCGTCTCAAACCTGGGGATGTTCGGGATCCACGAGTTCACAGGGGTCATCAACCCACCGGAGGCCGGTATCCTCGCAGTAGGGGGTATCGAAGAAACCCCAGTGGTAGAAGACGGTCAGGTGGTGGTGAGACCTCTTATGAAAGTGACCATGAGCTGCGATCACCGGGTGATCGATGGCGCCACGGGTGCAAGGTTCCTCCAAACACTCAAAGAGATGTTGGAGGAGCCGGTGGCCATCCTCGTCTGATTCGGCAAGGAGGAGAGCATGACATGCAACGTAGGTAGGGGAGACCGGATTTTCCGTGGGATCCTGGGGATCGTGATCCTGGTGGCCGGAATCTATTATCAGAGCTGGTGGGGGCTGATCGGCTTGATTCCCATCGTTACGTCGATCTTCGCTTGGTGTCCGGTGTATTTGCCGTTCAAGATCAACACCGGTGCAAAGACCAACGGCTAAAAGT
>JBDHGR010000353.1:2164-7316 GCA_039589815.1 Gemmatimonadota bacterium
AAAAGTGTGGTGCAATCAAACCTCGGTCGCTGGAGGGGGGAAACAGGCTGACGAAAAAGAGGGAGCCCACGGGGCCCCCCTTTTTCTATTGCCACGTAAAGCGATCAGGCCGATTCGAGCCCCGTCAGTTACCGCTGTGGTCGATTACCAGAGCAACTCGTCGGTTTTCCCACCCTTCTGCTCCCGGACCGTGGGCGTCCGCCGCCACCAACCGGTCGGGATCTTCCCCGTAGCTCACGGCCCGAATCCGCCCGCTGCTCAACCCACCCCGATCAACCAGATACTCCATGACGGACGTGGCCCGGCGCTGCCCCAGCGCCTTGTTGTACTCGGCGGTTCCGACGGGGTCGGTGAAGCCCTCAACCGTCACCATACAGGTGGGGTAGTAGCGGTTGACCACCTCTGCAAACCGGTCCAGGAAGGCCATGTACTCCTGGCTCAACTCGTCGCGGTCGAATCCGAAGTAGATGGGAGCATCGAAGTGCAGGGCCGTCTCCAGCTCTTCAACCCTGGCGTCGAAATCCCTCTCTATGGCAGCCAGATCCTCCGCCAGCCCATCCATGCGGGCTGAAAGCCCGTCCATTCGCCCGTTCAACTCCTCTGAGACCTGGCGGTCACCCTCGGCAATTTCAGCCCGTCGCTCCGCCTCCATCTCGGCGCGCATGCCGGCTAGTTGGTCATCCAGGTCGTCTTTTTTTACCAGGGAACAACCAGACAGGGCTGTCACGATCAGAGCGGTGACCCCCAAAAGGAGAGGCTTCGGATGGTCGAGTTTCCAAAACATGGCCGGGGTGCTCCTTCCCTTTTTCAGGTGTTTCGAGCGCTTTCTAGGCGCTCCTTTCCGCGGGTTATCGGTGCACGATGGATACCGGGTTGGGAGTGGGGGCGCAATAAAGCGCGGAACTGCCCATGATGACTGGGTTTATTGACAGACCGACGGGGTTCGCTCGAAAAGGCCGGACGGTCATTACGCTTTTGCCCAACCCGTTCCGGTGCGACCCGCCCGAAGATTGGTCCGTTTTGGACCAGGTGGTTCCATCAGAAACCCCCACCACCGCCGCCCCCAAAGCCTCCCCCACTGAACCCACCGCCGCCACCGCTGAAGCCGCCACCGCTGAAGCCTGACCCTCCGGTGCTTCTCGGTTGGGAGACCATCACGGTACCAGCGTGGGAGGTCATCACGGAGAGGTCGTTCACAAACATGCCGGTTCTGAAGGCGTGTGGGTGCTGCCCGACATACCATTGGGGAGGTTCTGTATAGATGTCCTCGAAGGCCTTGGCCCACTTCCCCTCCACACCAAGGGCCATGGCGAATGGGAGGAAGGCCTCGAAGGTCGCCGGGGACTTGATCATGCGCCGGTATCGGTCCGACTCGACCCGATCCAGGAACTCCTGGAATCCCAAGATTTTTTCGAGCATCCGGGTGCCCGCCACTGTTCGGGCCGGCATGAAGATTCCGAACCCCAGGATGGGAAGGCCGAAGAGGATGCCGGCTATAAGGCCAGCCAAGGGAGACGTCAGAAAGACCTCGGCCAATAGCTGGAATCCCGCGACGGCCAACCCGAGAGAGACCACTCCGACGGCAATGAAAGAACCCAGGACCTTATCGGGACGATGGCGGTAGAACCGGGCGGCCTTGAGGCCGGTGAACAGGTCCGACTTGATTTTCGACATGGTCTTGTAGAACTCGTTCTTCAGGTCGGACAGATAAACTTCCTTTGCGGATCCGGCGCTTCCGAAGATCCCGCGGAGAAACATCCTCTCGTGGGATTTGAGCTCGGACCACTCCCCTTCCCCGGTCAACCGGACGAAGCGGTAGTCCGAGTCTTTGATGAGGCCGAAGAACTGCTTCGTCTCCATCTCTTCAATCCGGAGGTGTCCTCTTACCGCCAGGTCAACAAGGGTGGCGGTGATGTCGCGGGCGTCGGGGCGGTTGTCCACCAGAGTGCCGACCTCCGCGGGCGTCATGCCATCCGGCGGTTCGTACTCCGGCTTGATGCTGCGGCGGGCTGGGTCCCTCCCCCACGCCTGCCAGATGAGGAACATGCCCAGGAAGCTGATGAGGGGTAGGAAGAGGAGCCAATTCGACCGCATGAACAGTCCGGCTTTCCGCACGAAGCCCGGACGGATCACGGTCCCGGGGTCCCAGCCTACGACTACGGTGAGGCCCTCGCGGAAGTTCAATCCCCTGGTGGTCTCAAAATAAAACCCGGCCTCCAACTCATCGATCCTGGCATCCTGCGCGGTCGATCCGTAGGCTCCGGTGAATGCCGTGGCTCGGAGGCCGGCTGTCTCCTGGGGGAGCTGTACGATGGCCGAAGCCTGACGAATGGGCATGTCCCATTCGGTCCCGGTGACATTCCAGTAAAGTTCATCGTGCTCTTCGAAGAACTTGAGGGCGTTGGGGACGGAATAGCGGAGGGTGATGGTGCGGGTGACGTTCTGGGCGCTCGGGATCCACATCTTGATCTTCCGGTTGAATCGTTCCCGGGTGACTTCTGTCCTGAGTTCTTGTCCCCGGTCGTCCCGAACGTCTTCCAGGTCCAAGAAAAGCCGGTAACTGAACCCCCGTGGGTCCCGGTACTCGACTGGGATGGTGCGATAAAGGCCGTCCCAACTGCCGTTGAACCGGACGGTGATGGCCTCCTGGATCCGGATGTCTCCATTTTCCTGCACCGCAATGGTCGCTCTGAAATCCTCGATCTCCAGGCTCCTCTGGGCCGAAAGAAGGCCGGGAAGGCAACTGAGAAGGAGGAAAGGGGCAATAAGACGAGAATTCAGAATGGCAGTCATGGGAGAACCCCTCAGAAGGAACTGCGTTTGTTGGTTTCCTGCCGAGCAATGGAGATGCGCATTCCATCTTCTCGCCGACCGATTCCCTCCAGGAGACGGAGAAAGATTCCGGGAGCGCGGCGGACCCAGCCCCTGTATTCGTCCAAGGCCGAATAGTCCCAGTCTTCAATGCTGGAAAGGAACTCCGTCAGTTGAAAATCCCTTCGCCACATAGCCAAGCCGGCGCGCTCGGCATCCAGGGCGTTCCCGAGTTGCTCGACGTGTTTGTAGGTGGGGACCACAGAGATTGGCTTGCCGAGGAATGAGGCCTCGCACACCGATTCGAAACCGGCGGTGGAGGTGAATCCTCTACATGTGATCAAAAACTCCAGGAAGGTTTTTCCATCCAGTCGGTGAAAGGTCAGGCCCTTCCGGGGGGAGAAGGCCGGAGGGGCGTCCTTTTTGTCCCAGAAACAGTGTAACTCCACGTCGGACTGACTCTTATGCCAAGCCAAGAGCTCCTCCGAATACCCGGGATTCAAGACGTAGGCCAGCAGGTGCCGACCTTTTGTGGGCCTTGCCTCCAGGACATCCCTTCGCAAGAGAGGTGGGACCACCCGGATCCTACGGGCCGGGAGATCGTGGAGGGGGGAGAAGGAGAGAGCCAGCCGGAGTTCCGCATCGAGGGAGGTCAGGAAATTGTTCAACCTCAGCATGGAGCTCTGGAATCGTCTCTCCTCAGGGGTTTGGAACTCCGGGTGGTGAAAAAGGAACTGGTGCCCGATCGTCACCGCCGGGACCGCCGGCCGGAAAATGGCGGAATACAGGCCTCCGATGAGGTCGTAAAAGTTCACAAGGAGGTCGGGGCGGTACGCCAGGACGTCTCGGTTGAGTACGGGCCCTTGCGACCAGTATTGGGGAAACCGCCTCAGCGCCTGGAAGAGACTGTCCCAGGGGCGGACTCCCTTATTGACGGGGTCCACGACGAATACGGGCGCCAGGTAGGTGTGGATTGGCGCAGAAAAAGAGGATCGGAAGAAGTCGGGAATGGGGCGTTCGGGGTTCTCACCCATAAACGCCGCAACGACCTCGTGCCCGGCTCCTTCCAGAATTCGCTGGAGGGCCAGGGCCTGAGTCATATGGCCACGGCCTTCGCCCTGGACGAAGAAGGCTACCCGCAAGGACCGGGCTCAGTCGAAGCTGACGGTGGGAACCTCTCCCTCTCCTTCATCGATCTCGAAGAACTCCCGGCTCGAGAAGTTGAATGCTTTGGCGATGAGGTTGGACGGGACCTGGCCGATCTTGGTGTTGTAGTCCCTAACGACGGCGTTGTAATACCGGCGTGCCTGTTGGATTCCCGTCTCCAACTCCTTCAAGGTCCCCTGAAGGTCCCTGAAGTTTTCGGCGGCCTGCAGCTGTGGGTAAGCCTCAGAGAGAGCGAACAGGCTCTTGAGGGCTCCAGTTAACATGTTTTCCGCTTGGGCCTGCTTGACCGGGCCCTGGGCGCTCATGGCCGCGGATCTGGCGTTGACTACGGCCTCCAGGGTGTCCCGCTCGTGGCCAGCGTACCTTTTCACCGTCTCTACGATGTTGGGAATGAGATCGTGGCGGCGTTTGAGTTGGACATCGATATCAGCCCATGCACCATCCACCTGCACCCTCATCTTCACAAGGCCGTTGTAAATCATGATCGCGCCACCGACCACTACGACAGGGATGAGAATCTCCCACATTCGAGCGCTCCTGGTTGGAAAGGGATGATGCCATCGGACTCCCGTCGGCTCCAAAAAGAGAATAGGCCTGGAACCGGTGCAGTGTAAAGAAAAAACGGGTAAAGACCGCTATGGTATCGGCTTCCGTTTGGTAGCCACCGGGGGTACCTTTCTCTCTCTTTGCAGTGCTCCAGGGTGACCGAAGTTATCGACTTGAAGAGGTGAAGCGTGTCGGAGAACGGAAACAAGTTCGACTTGATCATCATCGGCAGTGGGCCCGGTGGGTACGTTGCTGCCATCAGGGGAGCCCAGTTGGGTTTGAAGGTGGCCTGCGTGGAGACGGAGAAGCTCGGGGGCGTCTGCCTGAACGTCGGATGCATTCCCACCAAAGCGCTCCTTTCCAGCGCCCTTTTCGTGCGGGAGATGAAGCGGGCGGAAGGTCATGGTGTGACGCTGGAGTCGGCCTCGGTATCTCTTGGGCCCGCCCAGGAGCGGAGCCGAAAGGTGGCGGATCAGCTGAACAGGGGAGTTGGCCACCTCTTCAAGAAGAACGAGGTGACTCATATCGAGGGCTTCGGGCGCCTGGTTGGGAGGGGTGTCGTGGAGGTTGAGGGCGCCGAGGGCGAGAAGACGGTCTATGAAGGGTCCCACATCATCATCGCCACGGG
>JBDHGR010000354.1:0-5152 GCA_039589815.1 Gemmatimonadota bacterium
CGACATCCCCTGGGCCCTTGAAGCCCGGGCCTGGGAAGCCCTCGACCCGGGGTAAAGAGTCGGCCCCGGAGATTCCCCGCTGCGACTCTCGGCCGCCGGGGCCGAACGGACACGGCGGTCGTAGCGAAGCGGAGGAGCGAAGGGGACTCCAGGGGCCGGCTTCCCCGAACCCGCAGCTCCAGGGACCGGCTTCCCCGAACCCGCAGCCCCAGAGACCGGCTTCCCCGAACCCGCACCTCCAGAGACCGGCTTCCCTGGGCCCGACCCCCTAGGAGCCGATTATGGGTATCGGACCTTCTTACCCGTCAGGTCTCGATGGGAGATGCCCGGGGTGAAAGAGGTGGCACTGTGGACCGGCCCGTCTACACAGGTCCTCTCACCGGTCTCGATGGAGCATTTTCCACAGATTCCAATGCCGCAGCTGGTATACCGCTCCACGACGTGGAAGATGTCTTCAGGAGGGGCATGCTTCCGCTCCACCTCATCGAGAGCCTTCATGGCCATCTCGGGTCCGCAGTTGAGAAACACCGGGCTTCCGAGGCTCTCTTCCGCCAGCGCCTTCTCGACCAGTTGGCCGATATAACCTTCGAACCCCGCCGACCCGTCGTCGGTGGACACCGACACGTCTCCCAGTCGCCGGAAGGAATCGAGGTAGACGAGCTCGTCGGCGGTGACCGCCCCGATGAAGATCCGCTTGGGCCCGGGGTGAATCTGAGCTGCGTGATGAATGGGGGCGATTCCGACTCCCGCTCCAGCCAGAACCACCGGTCGTTCCGAGGGAAGGGAAAAATCGCGACCGTACGGACCCCGAATCCGGACCACGTCGTTCACGTTGAGCTGGCAGGCCCGGTGGGTCATGGGGCCCACATCCCGAACCAGGAGCTCCAATCGGTCCTGATTCGCAGCAACGGAGAAGGGCTTCGAGTCGGTGTTGCCGACCTTGAAGAACACGAACTGCCCCGCTCCCACCTCGGCCTCCAACCGCTCGTGGAATTTGATCACCCTTACCGTGTCGCTGTACACGTCGATCTCGGAGACCACGAAGGGCTGGTACTCCATGAGCATCCGGTCGAGGGTCATACCCGTGGCCAGATCCGTTCCTTCGGCCAGATCCCTCTCCAGCACGCGGAAGTATTCCTGAATCTCCATGGAATCCAAGCCACCCAAGGCGGTTCCGATTGCGTAGAAGAGATTGGGATCGATGGCCTCGAGTTGCCGAATGTCCCCGGCGCCCCGGATTCCGCCCATCGCGATGATGGGAAGTGACACCACACGACGGAGGCGGGCGATGGCGTCGAGCGTTGTCGGAAAAATCGCCGCACCCGATAGGCCTCCGAACTGGTTGCTCAGCTCAGGGTTGGGGCCCCCAATGGTGTTGATGGCTGAGAGGGCGTCGGTACCTCCCTCGGCCGCTGCTACAGCGATCTCCTCCAGTCCACGGACACCGGCATTCAGCTTGACGATGATGGGTTTTTTCGTGGCCTTCCGAGTCGCAGCGGTGATGCTCCGAACGCTGTCGGGATCGGATCCTATGAGGATCCCTCCCTTATCGGCGTGGGGGCAGGAGACGTTCACCTCATACCCATCGGCGATGTCGCCGGCCGCTTCGAACTCGGCAACGCAATGGGCGAAGGTCTCCTCGTTACTCTCCCCGATCTGGGCCATGAGGAACACATCAGGTGGCGCGGCCGCCCTCAGATCCCGGAAGCCTTCGATGGTGGCTTCCAACCCCGGATTCGTGTAACCCACGGCGTTCCAGAGGGAATCCGGGGTGGGCTGCGCGAGGATGTCCTCGCGGTTTCCAGCCCGGGGTTCGATGGTCGTGCTCTTTCCCTGATAGAATCCGAACTGCGGTATGTGCTCGAACATCCACCGGGCCACGTCACTGTTCGTGGTGATCACACCTGATGGAAACCCGAATCGGCCTCGTATCTTCTTGCCAAGAAGGTCGTGCATACAGTTTTTTTTCCAACCGTTCCGGTGAGGGGAGCCTGTTTTCTAAAGAACACCCGCAATGTCTCGGAGAACCTCCCTGGCCGCATCCCGTCGATCCGGGGCCCCGGTGATAGCCCTGCCAACCACCAGAAGGGATGATCCGGCAGCCACCGCCCTGCCAGGTGAGAGAACACGTCTCTGGTCCGCCCCGGCAGGAGTCGTAGTGCCTTTGATGCCGGGGGTCACGAACAGAAAGTCGGGCTTCATTCGGCCCCTCAATGCGTCCAGGTCGGCGGCGGAACAAACGATGCCATCGAGTCCTGCCCTCTCGGTGAGCTTCGCCAGGCGAAGCACCTGATCCTCTACAGGTCCCGGGACCCCGCACTCCTGATTGAGGATTTCGTCGTCGATGCTGGTGAGAACCGTCACGGCGATGACGTCCGGCCTGGAATCTGGCTCCGAGCCTGCCTCCTCCACGCCCTCCCTGGCTGCGGCCATCATGGCCAGCCCGCCTGAGGCATGGACGTTGAACATGGCCACCCCCAGCTCCGTTGCCGCCCGGGCGGCGCCCTGGACCGTGTTGGGGATATCGTGGTACTTCAGGTCCAGGAACACACCAGCCCCGTGATCCCGAACCAGCTGAACGACCTTGGGGCCGAACCTTGTGAACGATTCCTTTCCCACCTTGAACCGGCCCACGAAGGGGCTGAGCTCTTCTACCAAAGCCTGTACCTGATCCAGGGACCGGAGGCCGTCCAGAGGTAGGCACACCTTCTCCCGTGCCGTTCGCTCCTGAAGGGTCAACTCATCCAACACGGTATTCCTTTCCCCACCGGGGTCACGTCCTATTCGGCCTTCGGAAACCCGCGCTTCTCTCCCCACCCGAACGGATCCTCACGCCACTCGGCTAAAACAGCGATCTGTTCGGCTGAAAGGAAACCACCGCTCTTGGCCGTCTCGAGCAGCACCGGAAAGGTCAGTAGGGAGGTGAAGTTGCACGGGGGCTCAAGGGATTCGAAATGTTCCGCCGCCTTCTCCAACCCGTAGCTGAAAATGGACAGGCACCAACCGCAGGCTCCGTTGGCCTCCCGTACCGCCTCCACGGCCCGGGCCGAGCTTCCCCCGGTGGAGATCAGGTCCTCGATCACCACGACTCTCCTCCCCCCCAGATCCGACTCTGCATCCACACCCTCGATACGATTCTTCAACCCGTGAGCTTTGGGCTTGTCTCGGATGTAGATGTAGGGAAGGGAGAGGACATGGGCCAAAAGCGCACCATGCGGAATCCCGGCGGTGGCCGTACCCGCGATCACCTCAGGGGAAATCCCTTGCTCCCCGATGATATCGGCCAGACCCTGGGCGATGGTTTTCCGCATCTCGGGATGGAAGAGGAACATCCGGTTGTCGTTATAGATGGGCATTCGATACCCCGAAGCCCACTGGAAAGGGTTGTCAGGACTGAGCTTGATGGCCCCGATCCTCAGCCCGTTTTCCGCAATCGTCCTGCCAAGATCGTCGATGGTTCTCTCCTTCCGGTGCCTGAACTCCGGACTCTTCGGGTGTGCGAGATCGCCGGTATCTTAGGTCGCCCACTAGGGGTGTCAAGCGAGGGGGCCACAGTCTGCTCAGGTCAGATTCCAGGCAGGAAAACCCCCGCCATCGCCGAAAAGAGTTCCTCGAAAAAAAATTCTCTTCCATCATAATCACCATTCTCCTACATTGACGGATCCCACACAAAACAATGATTGGGGCCGATGTCCCTCACGAGACGGAGGAGTGTACCCGTGAACAACCGACACCCCACACGGCGGGAAGCCATCAAAGCCGGGCTCCTGGCCGGGGCAGGCCTGGCGGTAGGCCGGACCCCGTTGGCTGCTCGCACCCGCAGGGTCAGCCAGCTACCCCTTATCACCAAACCCATCCCTTCCACTGGCGAACAGGTCCCTGCTGTGGGGTTGGGAACCAATCGTTACGGGGTTAGCACGCCCGAAGAGATGGCCCCGCTCCGTGAAGTGCTCAGGAGAATGCCGGAGTTGGGTGGAACGGTCATCGACACGGCACCGTCGTACCGGCGGTCTGAGACGGTCCTGGGAGAGATCATGGCCGAGCTGGGGAACCGGGACCGGTTCTTCATCTCCACCAAGGTCACGGCTCCGGAGGGCAACGTGGAAGAGGGCATCCGTCAGATGGAGAACTCTTTCAGCGTCCTGAAAACCGACGTCATCGATCTCATGGAGGTCCACAACCTCAACGGGACCGATGCCATCCTTCCGGTCATGAAGGAGTGGAAACAGGCGGGCCGGATCCGGTACATCGGAGTCACGACCTCCAGGACAGGTTCCCACGGGGACCTCATGGGCATCATGCGCCGGGAGGACCTGGATTTCGTACAGGTGAACTACTCAATCGGATCCCGTGACGCCGCAGAGACCGTCCTGCCCCTGGCTCAGGACCGCGGGATCGCAGTGATGCTGAACGTGCCGTTCGGCGGACGCCGGGGCAGCGTCTTCGGTCTCCTCGCTGACAAACAGCTCCCGGAATGGGCTTCAGAGTTCGACTGTAACTCCTGGGCTCAGTTCTGCCTGAAGTACCTGATCTCTCATCCGGCCGTGACTTGTCCTATTCCCGGCACCACGGACGCTGAGCACCTCGCCGACAACCTGGGCGCGGCCAGGGGCCGGTTGCCCGATGCCGCCATGCGCAAACGGATGGAGGAGCTCTTCGACTCCTTCTAGGTCCCGGGGGGCCGGCCACCCCATCTAGAGCCGGGGAATCGCCCGCCGGTGGTTAAGAGCGGCCGGCAAAGAAAACCGCCGGCATATCAGAGCCGCCGGCATATGAAAACCGCCGGCAAGGAAAACCGCCGGCATATCAAGACCGCCGGAAAGCAAAAACCCTGCGAGTCCTCTCACTTGGACCCGCAGAGTTTTTTCACGGGCCTCGGCCGGGCAAACGAACGTCCTATTCCTCGGGCCCATCCAGGTCCGGCATGACCTTGCCCTCGTAGCACTCTTTGCAGATCCCGTGTGAGAGTTGGATGTCCTCTCTCTCTGCCACGTAGCTCTCCAGGTCCTGCCAATTGCTCTGTTGATCCCAGGGGGCTTCTTTGTCCCGGATCTTCTTACAGTACATACAGATGGGGAGAAGCCGCTGCATGAGCTGGACTTCGGTTTGCAGAGCCAGAATCCTTTCGGCAACCCGGAGCCGAGCAGTCAAC
>JBDHGR010000355.1:0-5147 GCA_039589815.1 Gemmatimonadota bacterium
GGGCGGGACCATCGGAGTGGTTTCTTTCCTTGCCGGAGTCCCAGGGCGTATGAACGGTCTATTCAACATCGACCTGGGGCTACTCCTTGCTTACACAGCGTCAACCGTCGTTTTTGTGGCGGTGAGCCTCTACACTCACCCCCGACGGGAGATGGCCTGACAAGTGACCCCCCAGAGCGCTTCGATGGATTGGCCTTACCCAATTGAGTGGGACCAGACGAGCATGGTGGCCACCGACGTCCTCGTACTTGGCGGCGGGATCGCTGGGTGCTGGGCGGCCATTGGGGCAGCCAAACGCGGGGCGAGAGTCGTCCTGGTGGAAAAAGGGGCCACCGTCAGTAGCGGGGCTGGAGGATCCGGGTGCGATCATTGGGAATCGGCAGCTACCAACCCCTGTTCCCGGGTCACTCCCGAAGACCTCACGGAAGCCCTGGTCCGAAGCCAGGGTGGCTATTGCAACGGAATCTCACACTACATCGAGTGCAGGGAGGGTTGGGACCGGCTACTGGACCTGGAGGCCATAGGCGGGAAGATCCGGGATACGGAGGATGAGTTTGAGGGAGCCGACTTCCGGGACGACGGCAGCAAGCTCCTTTTTGCATACGACTATGAGAACAGGTTCACCCTTCGCGTGTGGGGCACCACGTTCAAACGGGCACTCCATGGAGCCTGCAGCAAGTTGGGAGTGAGAATTCTCGATAGGACCATGGCCACATCTCTGCTCTCGGAGAATGGATCACAGGGCTCGAGGATCGTGGGGGCAACGGGAGTCCAGACACGCACGGGGAGATTCGTGACGTTCCAGGCCAAAGCAACGGTTCTCTGCATGTCCAGACCGTCTCGGCTTTGGCTGTTCTCTACAGCGTTACCAGGGGTTTCCGAGTTTCGTCCCCCCCAGTGCTGTGGTGACGGGCACGCCATGGCGTGGAAGGCAGGTGCCGAGTTCACCATGATGGAGAAGTCGGTGAGGGCCGAATGGTCCGGCGCTCGAAGTTTCCCTCCCTATGGCACGGGGAACACCCACAACACCTGGTATGCCTGCTCCATGGTCGATGCCGGCGGAAGAGAGATACCCTGGGCGGACAGGGACGGTACCATCCTGACCGAGGTCTCTCAGCGGTACCGTCCGGCACCGGGGCAGAAGCTCTTCCTGAAGGGTGGGTGTGAGCCCGACCTGCCCCAGTACGAGTATCAGGGACCTGACATTCTCCCGGTAGACCAACTGCTGGAGCGGGGCTTTCAGTTGCCCTTCTATGCAGACCTTCCATCCATGCCGGAGCTCGAGCGTCGCGCCATTTGGGGCCTGATGGTCGGGGAGGAGGGCAAGACCCGTATTCCAATCCTTCAAAACTATTCGGAGGCGGGCTTCGATCCCGATAAAGACCTACTCCAGAGCTACGGTGAGGGGTGGAAATCCGCAGCATTCCTTCCCCAGGAACGACAGCTCTTCGGATACCCCGGGGGGCTCGTTAACGACTGGACCCTCAAAACCAATCTGGACGGCCTCTATGCGGCCGGCGATCAGCTCTTTGCCTCGAACTGCCACGGCCACGCCGCCGCCACGGGGCACTACGCCGGCAGACATGCAGCCACCTATGCGAAAGGTGCGTCCCATGCTGCGGTCGACGATCAACAGGCGGGCGCCGAAAGGGATCGGATCCATTCTCTCGTCAATGGGTTCGGGGGCGTGGGGTGGAAGGAAGTAAACGCAACCATCGCCTGCATCATGCAGGAACACTGCGGAGCGAAGAAGTCCGCCGAGGTGTTGGCCCCGGGCCTCTTGAAGCTACGGGAAATACGACGAAACGAGGCTCTTCACCTGCGCCCCCGTAATCCACACGAGCTCACGCGAACTCTCGAGGTTTTGAACATTCTCATCAACGCCGAGTTGGTGATCCATGCCTGCCTGGCCAGAGAGGCTTCTGCGAAATACCTGCTGTTCGAGAGGGCGGACCACCCGGAAGTGGATCCTCCTGTTTGGTCAAAATTCGTGACCGTGCGGTTCGAAGACGGAAAGGTGGTCGAAGGGGCCCTCCCCCTCGACTACTACGGGTCTTTGAAGGAAAACTATGAAAAGCACAACAGGGATTATCTCGAGGTATGCGGCCCATGACCGGGGGTGGGGTGGGTACACGGAGAACGACAGGGGCTCCCAGCCCGGTGACCTTCGATGCCGGTCTCTGCATTGCCTGCAACGTCTGTGTGGATGTGTGCCAGGTGGACATCATGCTTCCGAATCCCGAGCCAGGCCTACCGCCGATCGTTGAATACCCAGGTGAATGTTGGTACGACGGCAGCTGTGTCGCAGCTTGCCCGGTTCCAGGCGCCATCACGCTGAACCGGTTGGAGAAGGACCGGGTGCATATCCGGAGACCGGAAACCGGCGAGGAGTTCTTCACGTAGCACTTGCATCGAGAGAAAAAGAAGAGTGGAAAGCAATCTGCAGTTCCCCCGAGAGGACGTTCACACCATGACTGACCCTCCGACCGCGCATCGCCGAATTGGCTCACCTTCGATTCTTTTCCTCTTCCTGGCCGTGGGCTTTCTGGTCCTGGCGGCAAAACCCGGCTCCGCGCAAACAGGGTATTTCTTCCCGGAAGGCCAGGCATTCGACCCCGGAATCCCCTCTCCCGAGGAGTTCCTTGGCTATCCGATAGGGGCTTTTGTAACTCGCCAGGACAGGATCGTTGCGTACATGCAGGAGCTGGCCCGTCTTTCGGATCGGGCCACCTATCGGTCCATCGGCACCACGTATGAACACCGCGCCATGCCGGTCCTCACGGTGACGTCTCCCGCCAACCACTCCCGGTTGGAGGCCATCCGTCAGGAGCACCTGGCGTCGCTGGCGCCGGATGGGCCGGCCGCCAACGACCTCCCAGCCATCGCACACTTCGGCTACAACGTCCATGGGAATGAAGCTTCAGGAGGAGAAGCCGCGCTGCTCACCGCCTACTGGTTGGTGGCGGGAACCGACGAGGAGGTGGAACGATTCCTGGATGACGGCATCTTTCACATCGAGCCGACCCTGAACCCGGATGGCCGAGACCGGTTCGCGCATTGGACTTCCGTGAACCGGGCACAGCCGTTCGTCTCCGATCCTGTCGATCGGGAACACAACGAAGCGTGGCCGGGGGGCCGTACCAATCACTATTGGTTCGACCTCAACAGGGACTGGCTCCCCCTTGTGAATCCGGAGAGCCGGGCTCGCATCGACTTTCATCACTCGTGGCACCCTCACGTGGTCACAGACCATCACGAGATGGGAACGAGCAGCTCGTTTTTCTTTGAACCAACCAAACCGGTGGGAACGTGGAATCCGCTTCTTCCAGAGCGGCTCTACACCGAAATAACCCTGACCTTCGCAGAGTACTGGGCCGACGCCCTGGACGAGATCGGCTCCATGTACTTCAGCGGAGAGACTTTCGACAACAGCTATCCAGGATATGGGTCGACCTATCCGAACTTCCTTGGCGGGCTCGCGGTGCTGTTCGAACAGGCCAGCTCCCGGGGCCATGTCCAGGAGAGCTCACATCATGGTCTCCTCACCTTCCCCTTCACCATCAGGAATCAGCTGCGCGCCGCCATGGCGACGGCTCGGGCGACGGTCGAGAATCGCGAGACGCTGCAGGGATATCAGCGTGATTTCTACGCCTCCGCGATCTCGGAGGGTGCGGCATACGACCTGAACGGTTGGGTTTTCGGAGACCCTCACGACGCAACTCTGAACCGAGAATTCATCGATCTTCTGCTCCGCCACCGGATCGAAGTCTACGAGCTGAGCTCGACTCAACAGGGCTACGGCGTATCCTTCGAGCCGGGGAATGCCTGGGTCGTCCCGGCGAGCCAGCCGATGTACCGCCTCGCCCGCTCCATCTTCGAGCGCGTCGAGACGTTCGCAGACAGCGTGTTCTACGATGCTTCCACCTGGACCGTAAGCCTGGCCTACGGAATGCCCGACCTAGGTCTCCGGACCGGACAACTCCCCGTGGGAGACAGAGTGACCGAGGTTCCGGCCCTGAAAGGAGCCGGGCCGGTGGCCCGGAGCTCAATCGCCTACCTCATGGACTGGAGCGACTCGGGGGCTCCCCGGGCATTGCAGGCAATGCAAGCCGCTGGCATAATGGCGGAGGCGGCGTTCAAACCGTTCGTGGCCCGGACAACGGCCGGTGATGTGTCGTTCCCCCGGGGCTCCATCTCCATCCCGGTGAGCACCCAGGATATCGGTATGGATTCACTCCTCGCGGCCGTGAGACATGCCGCCCAGGGCGCCAACGTCCCGATATACTCCGCTGTGACAGGGAAATCTGCGGAGGGAATCGATCTTGGCAGCGGAAGCTTCCGACCCGTCAGGGCACCGCGGGTCCTGTTCCCCATGGGTGAGGGCGTCACTCCCTATGAGGCAGGACAACTCTGGCACCTCTTGGACCAGCGGGTGGCCATGCCGATCACGAAGGTGGATGTCACCGATCTCGGCCGGGTGGACTGGGGGGAGTATGACGTGTTGGTCCTGGTATCCGGGAATCTGGAGGCGTTTTCTGGCGACGGCCTCGAGTCCTTAAAGGCCTGGGTCCGGGGCGGCGGGACCCTCATTGCACAACGGGGCGCGGCAACCTGGGCCACCCGAGCCGGGCTCACGCCGAACATAGGTGTACCCGGGATCGGAAAACCGTTAGATGAGGAGGACGATGCAGAGGAAGGGGCTCCCGGCCGTCGCAACTATGCAGACGCCAGTGATTTCGAGGGACCTCAAGCAATCGGGGGATCGATTTGGGAGGCAGACCTTGATGTGACCCATCCGCTGGGCTTCGGTTATCGCCGCAGGTTCTTGCCGATCTGGCGAGATCACAACACCTTCTTTTCCCCCAGCAACAACGCATACAGCACCGTCGCACGCCTGGTGGATGATGACCCGTATTTGAGCGGTTATATCTCCGACAAGAATCGGGAACGGCTGCGAGGATCACCTTCGGTGTTGGCCGATCGGTTCGGCGGAGGGGTGGTGGTTCTGTTCGTGGATAACACCAACTTCCGCGGGTACTGGCGGGGCACCAACCGACTATTCCTGAACGCGCTGTTTTTCGGAGACCAGATTCAGGTTCCGTGATGGCAACGAAGGGTTCGACAATGATCTTGGATAATGAGCTCAG
>JBDHGR010000356.1:0-5143 GCA_039589815.1 Gemmatimonadota bacterium
AGCACACCCGGGATCTTTGTAGCGGGAGACGTAAGGCATCGATCCGTGAAGAGGATCGCCTCAGCTGTGGGGGAGGGATCCATGGCCGTCCAGTTCGTTCACGGCCATTTGGCATCGAGGGCCCTCTTTCCAAGACCCCTCCAGTTGGCGGAGGTGGGAGCTTGAGCGTGGCCACCGAGGGAATCGATGTGGCCGGGGCCCTCAGGAGGTTTCCGCTCTTCTCGGATCTGGGAGAGGGGGAACTGAACCGGTTGGCTGCTGTGGCCAGCAGGGTTTCGGTCCCTGCCGGTGGAGTCCTCTTCGAGGAAGGGACCCCAGGGGACCGATTCTACGTAATCCTGGACGGGGAGATGGAGATTACTCGCCTGGAGGGAGGGCAAACCGTGATCCTCGCGGTTCTGGGCTCCGGGAGCTTCCTGTCCGAGATGTCCCTGTTGGAAGAGCGACCCCGTACGGCATCCGCACGTTCCATTCGAGACACGGATCTCATCGCTATCGAACCGAGGGAATTCAGGGAGCTCCTGGCCGCCAACTCAGGTGCTGCCCTCACCATGCTCAAGACCGTCACGGCAAGGCTCCGAAGCACGGAATCATCCCTGGTGGAAAAAGGTCGCCTGGCAGGTCTCGGGACTCTTGCGGCAGGACTAGCCCACGAGCTGAACAACCCTGCCACGGCCATTCTCCGAGGTTCTTCCCTTCTTCGGGACTCCCTATCGGATTGGGGCCGACAGTGTGAGGCCCTGAGGCTCCTTCCCCTGGGACCAGGAGAGATCGAGTTCATGCGGCGAATGGAAGGTTTGGCCTTCCGGAATCCCGCCGGATCCACCGAGATCACGAGGACCAACCTTCGGGAAACCGAGCTGGAGGCATGGTTCGAAGATGAGTCCTTCGTGAAAGCATGGTCCCTGGCCCCTCCCCTTTCCGACGCTGGTTGGGATCGGGAGACTCTGGGAACTCTGCTGGAACCGTCGGATCCGGCCCACCTCGAACCGCTGGTTCGGTGGGCGGCAACAGGCGCTGAAGCCCATGGACTGGTTTCCGAGATCCAACGAGGAGCCAAAGCCATTTCCGCCATCGTGGGAAGCGTCCGGTCCTACTCCAAGCTGGACCGTGGGCCCATACAGATGGTGGATGTCCGGGAGAGCATCCAGGACACCCTGGTGATTCTCAAGGGGAAGCTGGGTGACCAGGTCCTCGTCGCTGAGGAGCTTTCCCATGACCTCCCCCTGATCGAGGCGTACGGCGGAGAATTGAACCAAGTGTGGACCAACCTCATCCACAATGCCCTGGACGCCATGGGTGGGTCAGGACGGCTCGAGATCAAAGGGAGGGAGAGCGATGGCGGGATCGTGGTGGAGATCATCGACGATGGACCGGGAATCCCACCAAAGATTCGGCCCTGCATCTTCGATCCTTTCTACACGACCAAACCGGAGGGTGAGGGAACCGGACTGGGCCTGGCCATTACCTATGGCATCGTCGTCAATCGACACCGGGGTACCATCAGCGTGGAGTCGGAACCGGGACGGACCGTCTTCGAGGTAGCCCTGCCCCGTCGAATGAAGCAGGAGTGAGTCCAACTTTACTTCCCCTCCCTGGACTCCTCCTCCAGGATGAACACTTCCTCCTTGCCGAATCCTTTGATCTCCACCTCTCCCATGGAGGTGAGGACGAAGTCGTCCTGAACCCCCCGGGCCACCTCCGAGGTGACCAGGATCTGCATGGGGTCCGCCAAGGTCTCGAGGCGGGCGGCAATATTCACGGCCGGGCCGAAGATGTCATACACGAATTTTTGAATCCCCACGATGGATCCGATGACAGGACCCGACCCGATTCCAATCCTGCACCGCCACCGGTGGGCAGAGGAGGTGTTCCTTCTCTCGAGGAACGTCCTCATCCGCAAGGCAACACGGCAAAGGTGGATGGAATGTTCGGGATCGGGTTCGGGCATACCCGACACAGCCATGTATGCGTCTCCAATGGTTTTGATCCGCTCGCAATCGAAGTGCTCGACGATCCGGTCGAACGAGGTGAACACGTCATTGAGTTCTGCGATGAGAGCCCCCGGGTCCCTGGAGATGGCCATATCCGTGAAACCCGCGAAGTCCAGCATCAGGACCGAAATGTCGTCAAAGGTTTGCGGAGTGGTCGTCCCCGAATCCTTCAGTTCCTCATAGACGCTCTTCGGCATGATGTTGAGCAGAAGTTTCTCCACCCTATCCTTCTCCTTTTCCAGCTCCCGGTTCTGCCGCTCGGTGAGACGGGAGTAGGAGTCCAGCATGTACTCGGCCTCTTTCTGCTTGGAGATATTCTGGCCTTCCAGGAGGAGGAACTGGCCTCCGTTGCGGCTTTCCATCTTCAGTTGGATCTGCACAGTGACGGTTCGGGGACCCACTTTGACCTCCGACTCGAATCGATACGGCCGCCCCTTCTCCGCCCTCTCCCGCGCTTTCTGAAGGTCCAGCCCTGGAACCCGAGCACCTAGGTCTTCCTCCCCATCCTCCTTCCCTGGAAACCATTCCAGGAAGCGAGCGTTCTGGAAGCAGACCGAGAAGGTCTCCAACTCCGCCACCGCCACCGCCGAACCCAGAGCATCGACAACCGGTGGGCAGTCCTCAGCGCTCATGATCCCCCCGACTCTGGAGAGCTGATTACGTGATCCTGAAGCGACAGGATATGAGCGTGAAGCCGATCCACCTCCACGGCGGGCACCTCAAAATCTTCCAGGGTTTCACGGAAGATCTCCGCCATCTCGTCGTACTCTCCAGGGGAGATATTAAGGTGCATATGGGCACGGGCCAGATGTTCGTTGGAGTACGAGGCTGGCCCGCCCATCAAAGCGGACACGAACTTGGTTTGATGGTCGATCATGCGCCGAACGTCGACATTTTCGAAGTAGTGGCGGAGCACCTCCGAATCCAGGATGCGATCGTAGAACTCGGAGATGATCAGTCGGACTTGAGAAAACCCACCGACCCGGTCGAATAGTGTTGTTTTCAAAGCTCCGATCTCCCCGTTGATGCCCGGCCGTTCTTCGCGCCAGGTCGGCACGCTGCCTCCACTACTTTTAAGCGAAGAACGGGGGCGAGACCGGACAGGGGGGGATCGAGGGGGCCCCGGGGACTCGCCTCGGGGCCCGTCGACCGGACGGAACGCCTGGGGTGGATCCAAAGCCAATACTACCGAAGAGCCGCATGATCGGTGAATCGAATGTTGGAACAAAACGGGGCGAACGAGCAACACCGAGCCGTCCATGCATACCCGAAAGAAGAAAACCGAGTGCTGCGCGAATTGCACGGGCACAAACGACCGGGTACTGTCAACTTGATGCGGCCGAAGCGGACTTGGGGCAACGGGTGACCCAAACCTCTCAGGCAGCCGCAGCGGCATTCCATTCTTTGAAGGAAAGCTCACGCAACAGTCGGTAATTCGCCGAGTTCAGTTGGTGGCGTCCGAGATTGAACAGGTTCAGGATGATGCCGTGCACCGACAGAAATCGCTGTGCCGACGCCGCTGACTTGAACCTTCGCATCTGCCGCTCTCGCTGTCGCGTCCGCTGATGCGAGACCTCGGCCAGATTGTCCGCGTAGCGGTCCGTGTTGTGATCCACGGACCGCATGATGGCCCGGTGGGCGGCGCCGTAGCTCCCCAGCTTGTCCGTCACCAGCCTCCACGGCGTGTTTCCTTGCCCCTTCAGCAGCTTGCGAAAGAACCGTTTGGCCGCACGGGCGTTGCGATATCTCTGGACCAGGATGTCGATCACGTCCCCGTCCTGATCCACGGCGCGCCACAGATACTTTCGCTCGCCCCCGATCTTCACGAAGACCTCGTCCAGGTGCCATACGTCACCCAACCGCCCTTGGCGACGCTTCAGTTTTCGGGCGTACTCGGGCCCGTACTTCCGACACCACTGCCGGATGGTCTCATGGGTGACGGTGATTCCCCGCTTCGCGAGCAGGTCCTGAACGTCGCGGAAGCTCAAGCAGAATCGATGGTACAGCCAGACGCCGTGACTGATGACTTCAGGCGGAAACCGGTAGCCTCGATAGTTGCTCGCAGTCGTCTTCATCAACGAAGTCTGTGCGGGCCGGGCTCAAGTTGACAGTACCCCTTTGGGGCCTAGTTGGAAATTATTGGAGAAAAATGCAAGAAAAAGGCCCCCCGAGGAACCCTCAGGAGGCCGAAAATCCTTGTGTTTATTGAGTACGCCGTCAGGGACTCGAACCCCGAACCTACTGATTAAGAGTCTGGTCGGTCTAGAGCCGAAATACGGGACAAACCAGTGTGAAACCTGGGATTATGTGGGATTTTCCCGTATCCGAGCACCGCCGAAATGGGAATTTCCAGTACCCAAACTGACCCACGAACTGACCCAACCTCCTGAGGCTCGGGGGAACTTTCCAACGGACTGCTCTCCCGGCTCGCATTAATGAGCTGTTCCCGCCCTGCCAGACGCCACTCACGTTCATAGCGTTCCTCACCGACCCCGAGCCCATTCCCGACCACGCTTTGCGCGGTTCCCGCGACTTCGATCAGAGCTGGGGAGAATAGCCTCGCATCCTCCCCCCGGCCCCGCCGGAGGCTCGCGCGGGAGTCCCGAAAACGCCTCTGCCGCCTCCGCCGTACCCCAAAACCCACCCCACTGGGCGTCCTTGACCCCTCCCGTCCGTCCCGCCCACATTCTTCCAGGAGTCCCTGGACGTCGTAGGGCCCTTTAATTACCTATCCTTTCCGTCCTCGGAGTAGGAGACCTGCACGTCCTCGTCCTTCGACCACCGGTGGACCTCTGCACCCCTCCTTGCCGGGCCGGGAGCCCCGTCCTAACGTTGGCGTCCAGCACGGGGGAGGGTTGAAACTCCTGTCCCTCACGGCCACTCCGTTCGACGGGATTAGACCATTGAGATTGGGGATTCTCTTCATCTTGGCGTTGTTGACATCTGTCGTACTTCCCGAAGAGTGCATCGGGCAGATGGATTCGCGCACCGTTCCCGAAGAACGCATCGTGCGGATGGATTCGCGCACCTTTCCCGATCCGCTCGTGTGGGACTCGAACTACACGGCGTGTTTCGTCGCTTCGGATGGCCGGGTGTACGTCGGTCTCAATCGCCACGGTGGGGGCGGGACGGTCGCGGTGTACGACCCG
>JBDHGR010000357.1:0-5135 GCA_039589815.1 Gemmatimonadota bacterium
GTCCCGATCCAGGATCTTCCCGTCCAGGTTCGATTTCTGGACCTGGAGCCCGAAAACCAGCCAGGAATCGGGCTTGTTGCGGTTGAACCGCAGGCCACCCTGGTAATAGGTGTAGGTCCGTTCGAATTCTGAGCTCAGGGGGTCGTTGAACACCGGCCCGGCCTCCCGGATATCATACACTTCCTTGTTTTCGTTTTCGTCCACGGCCCTCCGCTGACCGAAAAGCTCGAGGATGTATCCGGGGCCCAGGGTTTGAGTCAGCGAGAGCCGCTGGCCCTGCCCGAACCTCTGTCCGTCCCGGGTTTGTTCCTGGAGGATCTCGACGTACCTGAATCCGCCTTGCTTGTCTATGGTTCCAGTGACGGACATGAGCTTCCCGGACACATCGGGTCGGGAAAGATTGGCCCACCCCTCGGCCACCAGAGCGCGGCCACTTTCGCCGAGCCTCTTCCGCCACGTCAGGCGGCCGTTTCCCTCCAGGCTATTCCCGTCCACGGCGTTGGTGGTCTCGGCGTTGTTCAGAAGCTGCCCATCCAGATTCTGGGTTTCGTGAAAGGAGGCGTTCTCGATGCTGGACGAGTTCGACGAAAGACCCCCTCTGAACCTCATGTCGTGCCCTTCGGAAAAGGAGTACTGGGCGTTGAGGTCCAGTGTGTGGTTAAGATGGTCCGTGGTCTGGTTATTCGTCTGGTCGGAGAAGGAGGAAGCCTCGTCCCCCAGAAGCTGTTGCTGTTGGGTCGCGGTGTTTTTCAGATTGTCCAGATCGCTCAGGAAGTAACTGCTCCTGATCCAGTTCTTTTCTCCGAAGTCGCGGCTGGCGTTGACCCCCATGGCCAGGGACTCCGTGAAACCTTGGCGGTTTCCTCCCACCGGGCCTCCGCCCCCTCCTCGGGCATCCGCCCCACCCCCCTCGAAAAGCTTCAAATCGGCACCGGCGAACCCGGCTTCGTTGGTGTTGTTGATGTTCCCTACCAGGGCGAGCTGAGTGGTGGGCGAAAACCGATTGAGGCTGACCGTCTCGTTGTGGCGGACCTCATCACTGGGTTGGGAGCCGATGGCCCCATACTTCCCGCCGTCGGCCCCGATCCCCCCCGCCAGCCTGCCGAAATGACCATCTCGGGCTTCATCGTTCAGGGCCAGGTCGATGACCCTCTCCTCTTCACCGTCCGGTATGCCCGTGAACTCAGCCATATCGGATTGTTTGTCATAGACTTGGACCCGGTCCACGGCCTGGGCGGGCAGGTTCCGGGTAGCGATGGTGGGGTCGCTTCCAAAGAACTCCTTCCCCTCCACCAGGACCTTCTCCACGTCCTCACCCTGAGCCTTGATGGAACCGTCGGCTTCGACCTCGATGCCGGGCAGTCTTTTGAGCAGGTCTTCCACCGTGGCATTCGGCCGGGTGGGGAAGGCCCGGACGTTGTAGTCCAGGGTGTCACGCCGATTCACGAAGGGAACCTGTTCAGGGTTTACGAAAAGGGTGTCCATCCCTACCGGAGCCAGTGTCAGATTGAGCGTCCCGGCATCCACGTCGGCATTGGTGACGGAGAGGTTCTCTCGGAACAAGTTGTAGCCGATGAAAGTCACCTGGAGGAGGTACTCTCCCACGGGGACCCGGCTGAGGGTGAAGTTCCCGTCACCCGCTGATATGGCGTACTTGGTGAGGATGGAGTCGGGGAGGGCCAGAACCACCACCATGGCTCCCTGGAGGCCGTTCCCCTCGGTGTCGGCCACCACGCCTCGAACGTCAAAGGGACCTGATTGTGCCTGAGCCGGCTCCGGAAACAACCACCCCAACAACCACAGGGCGCACGATGCAGCCCGCCACACAGGGAATCGAAATCCAGAGGATCGCATCTACTCGAGTCCCCCACGATCTCCTCCACCCCGACGCCGCTGCCGCATTCTGATCTCCTCGAGCTTTTCATCCACGATCTTCTCGTATTCCTCGGGTGAGACTTCGTCACCCTCGGCCGGAGCCTTGATGGCCCCGGCATCGACGGGGTCCAGCTTCACTTCGGTTGCGGAGTACAGCGTCTGCCCGTCATTCACGGACACGGAGAGGATCATGCCCGGGAGCCCTCCGAACGGTCCGGGCCCTGCCGGGACCGGAATCTCCGGCGTGAACCAGGCTTCGACTGCGGAGCTGTCTTGGACCGCCGTGGCCTTCTGAACCGCATAGCCCAGGAACTCGCTCTGCTCTCCCGTGAGCTTCCATTCATAGACGGGCTGGGTCCCGGTGATGAGGAACTTCCTGGTCATGAAGTCCCGTGTCTCCGCCATCACCCCGTCCTCATACCGGACATAGGACTCCAGGAGGACCTCCTGATCGCTCCGGGACGAAGACCCCATCTTCAGCCTCGTGGCCAGTCCCACGGCACGGTCGGACATCGGGGCCCCAACCTCCTCCTCGTCAGGACCTGGAGCAGGAGTCATGAGGGACGCCGATTCGTTGAAGAGGAGAAGGAGGGAGTTGAAATGTGCCGGCGGCATGGCCTCCAGCATATCCTTCAACTGCGGGTTGTCTTTCACCCGTTCCGGCACCTCGAATCCATACTGAACCTGACGGTCGAAGAGAATGACCCCTTGCTGTTGGGCTGAAGCAGCGGCAGGAAGCAGAAGGAGCAGGAGTGTCAGTAGCTTCTTCATCATCAATCATCCCTGGTCGGGGGTTGTATGTACTTTGAAAGTCGATCCCTGGGCCTCACCGGCCCTCGCCACCGTTGAATGGACCACGCCACGCCGGCGAGACCGAGGGAGATGATCGGCTTGCTGACCCCGATTTGCAGGAGGATGTCGGTCATGCTTCCTCCAGAATCTTCCGCAGCCGCTCGATCTCTGTTGCGGAGAGCTTTCTCTCCTCGACCATGCGAGTGATCATGGGCGCCAGCGAGCCTTCGGTCAGCCTGTCGGCCAAGGACTCCAACTGGCTGTAGGCGTATTCATCCCGAGTGATCCTGGCGGAGAAGGAATGAACTGTAAGGGACCGGTCTCGGCTTACGAAACCTTTGTCTTCCAGCCGGCTCAGGAGTTTCTGAACAGTCCCGTGTTGGGCCTTCTCTGCTCCAGCGTAGAGGTTCTCCTGGATCTCACGGGCCGTTAGGCGGTCCGCCTGCCAGATGAGATCCATGACGGCTAGTTCGGAATTGGGCAGGGGTATTATGGTCATCGGGGCGCGATCCTTTTCCCGGGTCCGTCATTGGGTCTCGACAGCCTACGACATCATGTCGTAAGAACATACGACATCGTGTCGTTAGATCAAGGACAAGGGGTGGATGGGTTTTGTTGAGAAGTCCAGAGACCACTCGATTCCTTGCCTCCCGGTGCAATGGAGTTTTAGGGTCACGAATGAAAACGGACCCGCTCTGGAAGGCTGTACTCGACACGACGGAATCCGCGGTCCAAATAGGCGCTCTTGAACGGATCCCGACCCGCGTCGAGTTCGTGGAGGACGGCGGGGTGCGATTCCAAGTGCATCTCGTTCAACAACTGGAGCGGAAAGCCCGGGCCAAGCTCGCCCAGCGCCAGACCGGAGCGGACCCTTTCCTCCCCTACGAGGAGGCATTGTTCGTCGCCGACATTTCCGCCACCCACTTTTGCCTGTTGAACAAGTTCAACGTGATGGATCACCACCTCCTTGTGGTGACCCGGGAATTCGAGGACCAGGAAACCCCTCTCACGGTTGCC
Organism: Gemmatimonadota bacterium; assembly: GCA_039589815.1. Taxonomy (GTDB): domain Bacteria; phylum Gemmatimonadota; class Gemmatimonadetes; order Longimicrobiales; family Gaopeijiaceae; genus JABDNZ01. The sequence continues at coordinate 3,685 of JBDHGR010000357.1, forward strand.
GACTTCGAGGCGATGTGGATGTGCTTGCGAGAGTTCCACAGTCTGGCTTTCTACAACTCCGGTGAAATCGCAGGTGCGAGCCAACCACACAAACACATGCAACAGGTACCATTGCCCCTGGGGGGGTGTTCAGAGCGCACGCTGATCGATTCCCTGGTGGATACGGCGCGGTTCGACGGGCCCTTCGGGGTCGTGCCCTCGTTTCGCTTTCTTCACGCTCTTGCTTTGGTGGGCGACCTGGGGTGGGCGCCGCCGTTGGAGGCGGCCCGGGTCACGGAGAAACTCTATCTCGATATGCTCCGGGAATGGGACGATTCGGAGACGCCGAAGCCTTACAACCTACTCGTATCTTCTGATTGGATGCTCTTTGTGCCTAGGTCAGTGGAAAAACACGGCTCGATCTCGGTGAACGCTCTGGGGTTTGCAGGGTCTCTTCTAGCCCGGGACGACGGAGAGTTGGAGGTGATCCGGAAACGGGGTCCCTTGGGGATTTTGGAGGACGTGGGAGTGAAGAGGGGGCCGGCCAGGGGCGGTCCCGGTAACGGCACTAGATGAGTGTCCCTCACTCTCTCCGGGAGACCATCGGGCAGTAGGGTCCTCCGTGGGGAGGCGTGCCCCGCCGTCGGGAAGGTGTACTTTCGCAGCCAGGCTCAGAGTCACGAGGGTTTCTCCAAAAAGGGGGGCAGGATGAAAAAAGCGGCCACGGACTACGCAGCGACCGAAAGTAAAGGCCGGGGAGATTCATGGGCGTACCGTGGTGGCTTCCTCAAGCGACTGATGGTCGGGGTGGCCGTATTGGCTGTCGCCCCACTGATTTCCCACTGCTCCCCGGACCAAGGCGAAGAGGCTGAGGTCGGAAGCTCAGAGGCCCAGGAGATCCTACTCTTTAATGGCGAGGATCTGTCCGGTTGGGAGTACTTCCTTGAAGACGAGAATGCCACCATGGCCGATGTTTGGAGTGTCGAGGATGGCATTCTGGTTTGCAGGGGAGAGCCGAGAGGCTACCTGGCCACAGTGGACGAGCACGAGAGTTTCAAACTCGTGGTGGAGTGGCGGTGGCCTGAGGAGCCTGGCAATAGCGGTGTGCTAATGAGGATCGCCGGTGAACCCGCCATGTTACCGAGCTCGGTGGAGGCCCAACTCAGGAGTGGAAGCGCCGGGGATATGTACGGATTCCAGGGGTTCCAGATTGGCGGGGATCCCGAACGGCTATCAGAGATCTCAATCGGGTGGAACCTGGCAAGGATCGAGGGAAATGAGAACGAGCCGGGAGAGTGGAACCGGTACGAGATCACAGTAGACGGGGACCACATCACCGTCGTTTTGAACGGTGTGTTGGTGAACGAAGCGACGGACTGCCTCGTTCGGCCCGGGAAGATCGGTCTCCAGTCGGAGGGCGGGGTCATACACTTCCGCACCGTCACGTTGACGCCAATCGAAACTCACTGAAG
>JBDHGR010000358.1:0-5096 GCA_039589815.1 Gemmatimonadota bacterium
CCCTGGTTTCCACTTCCTCTCTGAGCGCATCGACAAAAACCTCCCTCGGCAAGATTTCCTGTTTTTTTCCCGCCCAACGTTTCCGAACGGCTACGGTCCCTGCTTCCGCTTCCCGCTCGCCAACCACGGCCATATAAGGAACCTTCTGGAGCTCGGCGTCCCTGATCCGGTAACCCAGTGTTTCCCGATCGTAGACCGCCGCACGGAGTCCGGCAGCCCTCAGCATCTCCGCCAGATCCTCAGCACTCTCCGTCCACTGCTCCGAGACGGGGAGAACTCTGACCTGTTCCGGAGCCAACCAAAGAGGGAAGTCGCCGGCGTAGTGCTCGATGAGTCCCCCCACGAACCGCTCCATGGACCCCACGAGCACCCGGTGAAGCATGACCGGTCGATGCGGCTCGTTGTCCTCTCCCACGTACTCCATCTCGAATCGATCCGGAAGGTTGAAGTCCAGCTGGACCGTGGGCCCCTGCCACTTCCGACCGATGGCGTCGATGAGCTTGAAGTCCAGCTTCGGCCCGTAGAAAGCCCCTCCACCCTCGTCGAGGTTGAACTCCTTTCCCCGTTCGTTTAGGACTCTCGCCAGCACATCCTGGGCCTGTTCCCATTCCTCCTCGGAGCCCAGGGCTTTTTCGGGCCGCGTGGCCAGATCGATGGTAAAGGGATATCCGAAAGTCGTGAGCATCTCGTCCACGAGGTCCAGTAACCGCCCGACTTCGTCCGGGACCTGGTCCGGGGTGCAGAAGACGTGGGCGTCGTCCTGGGTGAAGCCACGGACCCGGAGCATTCCGTGAAGCACCCCGCTTCGCTCATACCGGTACACGGTTCCGAACTCCGCCATACGAATCGGTAGATCCCGATACGATCGCTGCTGGGACTGATAGATGGCGATGTGCCCAGGGCAGTTCATGGGCTTGGGCCGGAACCGCCCACCTTCCACCTCCATGGCCCCGAACATGTTCTCCTTGAAATTCTCCAGGTGTCCCGAGATTTCAAACAGCCTCTCTGCGGCGATATGCGGAGTGTAGACCAACACGTACCCGTGTTTCAGGATCAGCTCCTGCTCGTACTTCTCCACCTCGTTTCGGATCACGGCGCCCTTGGGGTGCCAGAGGATCAGACCTGCCCCCACTCGCGGGTCGGTGGAAAAGAGGTCCAACTGCCTCCCGAGAACCCTGTGGTCCCGCTTCTTGGCCTCTTCCAGCCTCTGTAAGTGCTCTTTCAGGTCTTTCTTGTCGAAGAATGCGGTTCCATAGATCCGTTGGAGCATCTGCCGATTCTCGTCACCCCGCCAGTATGCCCCGGCGCCGCTCAGGAGCCTGTAATGTTGTAGACGGCCCGTGGATGGGAGATGGGGACCCCGGCACAGGTCCAGAAACGTGCCGTCCCGGTAGACGGTAATAACCTCATCGTCGGCGAACTCCTCCAGACGCTCGAGCTTCAGGCCGTCATCCGAAAAGAGCTCCCGGGCCTCCTCCTTGGTGACCTGGCGCCGTTCGAAGAAGAGGTCTGCCTCGACGACTTCCCCCATCTTCTTCTCGATGGTCTCCAGGTCTTCGGGAGTGAACGGCTCCGGAACCTCGAAATCGTAGTAGAAACCGTCCTCGATGGCTGGGCCGAAACCGATGCCGGCGCCGGGGATCAACTCTCGGACCGCGGTGGCCAACACGTGAGCGGCGGAATGCCGGAGGAGCTCCAACGCCTCGGGATCCTTGGCCGTGAGGATTCGGACGCTCACGTCACTTTCGATTGGCTCGTGAAGACCCACCAGGACCCCGTCGACTTCCGCACCGAGAGCCGCTTTGGCCAGGCCGGGGCCGATGGCCGCCGCTACATCCCCGGCACCCGACCCCTTGGGCACTTTCAGCACCGTGCCGTCCGGCAGGGTCACATTGATCATCTCTTCAGCCATGCTTTCCATTTGCATGTTCTTCCGTTCGCGGGAGACTGGGTCTGCTTCCCTTCCCCACGGGGTCCATAAAAAAACGCGACCCCGGGTTTTGCCGGAGGCCGCGTCGTTCTGTTTGTCTCGTAAACTTCGGGATCACACAGGACGACCAGCCCCCGGCCGGGTAGTCCGGGTCGTAGTAGTTCTGGTCGTCGTCGTTGCAAAAGCACGGTACACTGCGGATTCCCCTCGCGTTCAAGTATCCCCTCCAGAGGCTAATCATCCGCCGGGAAGGGGTCAATCCCTGCGCCTCCGCACCTACTGGAAGAACGGCCCCGCCCCGCCTGAGCGGGACGGGACCGTCGGGTCCAGCGGTTGAGGGAATCTAGTAGCCCGGATTTTGGACCAGGTTGGGCGCTACGTCCAGCTCTGACTCCGGAATGGGCCAGAGTGCCTCATGGGCATCGAAATTCGCTCCGATAGCCGCTGCTGCTCGACCAGTGCGAACCAGATCGAACCAATACTCTCCCTCGAAGGCCAGCTCGAGACGGCGCTCCAGGAAGACGGCATCCAGGACCTCTGCTTTCGTGGTCAGGTCAACACCGTATACATATGGCGTTATACCCGCCCGGTTCCGAATCTGGTTTAGGTAACCCACAGCCTCGGCCAGATTGGCCGCTCCGTCCTGCTCAGCCAGGGCTTCAGCCATGAGCAGGAGGATGCCCCCGTAACGGACCACGCTGAAGTCCTCGGCTCCATTGAAGGTGGGCCACCTACTCACCTCGATCCCGTCCTGATCGGTCCTTCCGAAGGTCACGTCGTGACGAAGGTCACCCGCAGGATAAAGGTCATAGATCTCCCACGTGGCTCCCATCTCGAACCGACCACCTAGTTGGTAGTAGAACCCCATACTGTTGCCATCAACATCGGTGAAATGGACCCTGAAGATGTCTTCAGAGGTGGGAGAGCCCTCGGGAGTGAACAAATCCTCGAAACTATCGACCAGAGCGTAGTCGCCAGTGGCCTCGAGCTGTCGTGCCGCAGAAACTGCACCAGGCCAATCCTCCTGATAGAGGGCTGCACGGGCCCGTAGCGCGTGAATGAACCCAGGCGTGATGAAGGTGCGGTCATCGTTGTCAATTCCTCCCAGGAAGGTCTGAGCCTGTGAAAGGTCCGACTCGATCTGGGCCCAGACCTGGGCCGCCGGAGCCCGGCTTACCTGGCCCGCTTCGTCCAGATCGGACTGAGGAACCAGCACGATAGGCACATCCCCCCAAGCCCGCACCAGGCTGAAGTAGTGAAGGGCCCTCAAGCCGTAGGCCTCGCCCAGAATCTCATTCGCCTCGGCGGCGCTGATATCCTCAGGACCGATTTCCGGGACCTTCTGGATCAGGTTGTTTACCCGGTTGATCCCGTCGTACATGATCCCCCACATACCATTGATAGTGCCGTTACTTGCCAACACCTGGTTCAGGTCCGCGTCGCCCCAGCTGCTGAAAGTGCCGGTATGTTTGGTGTTGGGGGTCATCAACTCGCTAAAGAGGGAGTAGGAATTCCCATAGTAACTTCCGCCCTGAAGGGCGCTGTAGGCCCCGTAAAGGGCGGCCTGGGCGGAGGTGCCGTCAATGATGGCGATCTCGTTCGAGATTGCGTCCACTGGAAGAAGGTTCAGGATCCTGTCCGAATCACAAGCACCCAGGGTTATCGCCAGGAAGAGCACGGGCACCATTCGAATTCTTGAATTCATGGTATTCTCCTTTCCCCTCTCTACCAGGTTCCCTGGAAGCCAAAGGTGAACGTCCGGGCAAGCGGATAAGTGTAGAAATCCCAAGCCAACGAGGCAGCGCCTGAGCTCGATCCACCGCTGTGCACGTCGGGGGCGTAGCCCGTATAGTCCGACCAGGTGTGGACATTCCTTCCAGCCACATAAAAGCGAACCTGTTGAGCGCGGACGGCTGCCGCGAACCGGTCCGGAAGCATGTACCCGAGGGTAACCTCCTGGAGGCGGACGTGGCTGGCATCCTCCAGCCGGCGATCTGAGTTGTACCGGTACCCGGTGCTTCCGTAATAGCTCGGAGCTGGTTTGGAAGCGTTGGGATTGTCCGGAGTCCAATAGTCATCGAGGACATCCACGAACTTGTTGTCGAAATAGTACCCGCCGTCGTCGGCGTACGTGCGCATGCCGTTGCGGATTTTGTGGCCGGTGGCGTACTGAAAAAATGCCGTGAGGTCAAATCCCGCCCACCGGAGCGTGTTCCTGAATCCGCCGTAATATTTCGGGTGTGGAGTACCGACGAACATACGATCGGAAGAGCCTGGCCTGGTGGTGGTCCCGATCCTGTTTCCATCAGCGTCCAGATCGGTAAAAAGGCCCTTTCCTGTGGCCGGATCCACGCCCTCGAAGTGGTACATGTAGAATTCACCGATGGGATGTCCCTCCTCGACACGGTTGGTGCCCCCGAAGGGTTCTCCCGGCACACCGGGTTCTGGGGAGTACAGCTTGGTGACCTCGTTCTCGTTATGAGTGATGCTGAAGTCCGAGGTCCAATCCAGGCCGCCTGCCCGAGCCGCCCTCACGTTCACGGTCCGGAGAGCCACCTCCCAACCCCTATTCTCGATGGATCCGACGTTGGCCGTCACGGAGGTGAATCCGGTCGTGCTCGTTACTGGACGGTTGAGAAGCAAGTCGTCGGTTGCCTTGTTGTAGAGCTCGGCGACGATCCCCAGGCGGTCCGATAGGAGAGAGAAGTCCAGGCCCACATTCCATTCGCTGGTCTTCTCCCATTTCAGGTCCGGGTTCGCGATGCCGTCCGGTGCTGATCCGGGATATTTGCCGTAGTTGGAGGTTTCATAAAGGCCCAGGTACTGGAAATTCCCGATGGCTTCGTTTCCGGTCTGTCCCCAGCTCACCCGCAACTTGAGATCGGTGATCAGATCCTGGTCTGCCAGGAAGGACTCGTTGCCCACGAACCAGGCAGCGGAGACCGCTGGAAAGGTTCCCCACTTGCTGTTCGGGCCGAAGCGAGACGATCCGTCGGAACGGAGGCTGGCGTTTACTACGATGCGTTCTCCCAAACCCCAGGTCATCCGGCCGAAGGCCGACATCAGGTTGTGGCCCCAACGTGTTCCGTCGTAGCCCGAGGCCAACGCGGCGTTCGTCGGATAATGAAGTTCGGTGCTGGTGAATCCGTCAGTCCTCAGGTATAAC
>JBDHGR010000359.1:0-5096 GCA_039589815.1 Gemmatimonadota bacterium
ATAGATCGGGTAGGAGGGGGGCTCACGCCCCCCGTCCTCCCACACCACCGGACGTACGGATCTCGTATCCGGCGGTTCTCCTTAGTGTTGTAACGTCAGATACCGTTCGGTGAGGCTGACGAGTTTCTGTTCCTTGAACCATTGAAGACCCATGGCTTCAGTCGCCTGAGGGCTTCCCGCCATGCGCCACCAGCCGCGTCCGCTTCCGCCCAGCTTTCGGGCCCGTTGGTGCGGTACACCTAGGCTGACCAGGAACGTCGTGATCGACCGGCCCCGTTTGCGCTGCTTCAGCCGCATACATCGCAGCTTCCGCCTGATCCATTCGTCCAGCCGCCTGAGGTGCTCCTTCGCGCTGGCATAGCGAAAGTAGGTCACCCAGCCGGTGAGGAACGAGTTCAGTTCCGAGATCATTCGCTCCAGGCTGATGCCTCTGTTGCGGCGTGTGATCTCTCGGATCCGACCCTTTGCGCGTTCGAGGCTTGCCGGTGCTATGGTCAGCCTGCCGCCCGCCAGCAAACGGTAGCCGAGGAACTTTCGTTCGCTCACGTACGCTACCGCACTCTTGGTCCGGTTCACGCGCAGCCGAAGTCGCTTCTCCACGAAGCGGGTCGCGGATGCCATCACACGTTCCCCGGCAGCCTTCGACCGTACATACACGTTCAGGTCGTCGGCGTACCGGCAGAACCGATGGCCCCGCCGCTCCAGCTCCTTGTCTACTTCGTCCAGCAGGAGGTTCGCAAGGATGGGGGACAGGGGCCCGCCCTGTGGAGTCCCCTCGTATCGTTCCATGACCACGCCCTGCTTCATGATCCCCGCCTTCAAGAACCGGCGAATGATCCTCAACAGTCGCCTGTCGGTGATACGTCGGGCCAGGCGTCCCATCAGCACGTCGTGGTTGACCTGGTCGAAGAACTTCTCCAGGTCCATGTCCACCACAACCGCATAGCCTTCGGCTACATACTCCGACGCCTTCCGTAGCGCTTGGTGGGCGCTTCGGCCGGGCCGGAACCCGTAACTCGACTCCGAAAAGGTTGGGTCCAAAATCGGGTCCAGCACTTGGAGGATCGCCTGCTGGACCAGCCGGTCCACCACCGTCGGGATGCCCAACTGCCGCACCCCGCCACCGGGCTTCGGGATCTTCACCCCCCGTACCACCCAGGGCCGGTAGCTCCCGTCCAGCAAGCTGGCCACCAAATCCTCCTTGTGGGCCGCGAGCCAGGCCCCCAGTTCGCCGACCGTCATTGCATCCACGCCCGGACTGCCCCGGTTCGCTTTCACTCGCTTGTAGGCCCGGTTCAGGTTCTTTCCCTCGCAGATCCTTTCCATCAAGGTGTCTGTTGTCAGGGCTCGATTCCCTTCCGACATCGACGACGCTTGCCGTTCCTCTACGAGGGCAGATTGGCTTCCGGCCTCTCCACCGCCCGAGGGGCGCATCACGGCCTCCGCTCCAAACAACGAGCCCTGGTCCGTCATGCCTTGCTACGACTCCACGTCCATCGAGTCATCCGGTCTGTGTCTCCCTGCACCTAAGAAGTTCGGCCCTTCCCGGTCCACCTGACCCGGTACTATGGCCTCTGCTGACTCCTCCAAGCCCATCCCCGCTCATTGCTGGACGGGTAGTCCGGTTCGTCCGGACAGACCAGGAGGCCTCCCAGGGTAAGCCCTGTCTCTTTCCCACGGTCCCCGCCGGATCTACCCACGCCGCATCCGGGTAGCTTTCGGGCTTCGCCGTATCTTGCCGGCTCACCCTGCGGTCGCTGGCCTTCTATCCGGTTCCTGTTCGTCAGGGCCGTGGTTCGCCTCCAGCTTCCTTCAGATCCCGCCTCGCGACAGGCACCCTTGCCTTCGGCTATCCGGTTCGGTGCTACCGCCGTCCGTTTGAGACTCTCACTCCAGATCCAGGGCATGCCTGGCACACGAAAAGGAGCCGCTCCGATGGCTCGGAGCGGCTCCCGCGATCTGATGGGCTTGTGCCCCTCTCTTCAGGCGACGGGCGTCACGTTCTCCGCAGCGGGCCCTTTCTCCCCCTGGACGATGTCGAACTCGACCTGGTCACCCTCGTTGAGGGTCCGGAAACCCTCAGATTGAATGGCGCTGTGGTGGACGAAGCAGTCCCTTTGGCCGTCCTCGGGCGTGATGAATCCGAAGCCCTTCTGGTCATTGAACCACTTCACAGTTCCTTTGGTACGCATCTGCGCGCTCCCTTGGTGTTTCGATGGTCGGGGTCCGGATGAGCCGTACCAGCCGACTACCTCTTGCTGCGCGGCAACTCCCCCGCGCCGGGGATGGTGGTCACCTGACCACCGAAGACAAAGGCGGAGACCTTGAGAGGAAGGCCTCCGCCTTGAACCTCGAATCTCTCCCCTCGACTTCACGTCGATAGGCCTGAAACCTCGTAAACCAACTGTTTTGGGTCAAGGGTTTTATGGGCGGCGCCCCTCCCCCACCAGATCAAAGAGGTCCTTGCGGATCCCGCCTTCCAGTACCTCCGGAGCCAGACTCATGGAGGTCGCGAACTGTCCTTCGGCATGGAAGCGGGACACTTCAAACAGCGGGTTTTCCCTGGAGGCGAGCTCGGCCTCGGGAATCCGATCTCCCTCGCATCGTCTCCAGTTCAGCTCCCTCACGAACGAACTCTCCCCACAGACAGCCTGCCCCCAACGTCTCCGACCTCCTGGGCAGAGAAGGATCCGGATCCCAAAACCGCCGGAAATGCGCGCCGTTGGTGCGCTGCGCACCACTCCTCCCCTCCAGGACCGGGAAATTCGCGAGTTAGCTGTGCCCTTTGCTTCTTGTGGGGGAGGGCCAAAAACAACCCCGGGGAGGACCCCACGTGAGCTCCCCCAAACGGTGATTCCGGGCTGAAACATCCAGCCCTCTGGCCGGATTTCCGACAGAGCTATGCGCACAAAAGCCCACCGACAGGGCTAGAGACCACCGGAAACAAGCTCCGGAGCGACAGCGTATGGGGCGGAAGAGGACCGGCCGGGACCCCCGAAAGTGGGCATTCGGCCGTCCGGAGATCAGATCCCGCGTGAACGCGCCGCGAGCAGCCGGGCGCGGTGGAGACCTACCACAGCGGTCGCGGAGATTACGCCGCGACCGCCGTGGGCGAGACCCACAGGTTCAAGACCTGTCGATGGCTTACTTCGAGACCCGGTCCTTCAGGCCCTTGCCGGCCTTGAAGGTCGGATAGGTCTTCGCAGCCAAGTTGATCTGCTGGCCTGTCGCCGGGTTGCGGCCCGGGCGAGCCGAGCGGTGCTTGGTGGCAAAGGTCCCGAAGCCCGTGATCCGCACCTTCCGCCCGGCATCGAGCTCCACTGCGATGATGCCCGTCCCGGGATCGGTGTCGAAGATGCTGTTGATGACCTCCGCCGCTTTCGCCTGCGACAGGTCACATTGCTTCGCCAGCTTTGCCGCCATCTCGGTCTTGTTCATGTGGTCCTCCTAAAAGGTGAAGAGCGCCTTTTCAGGTGTGGCGCCCGAGGCGATGCCTATTGTTACATGAAGAAGCCCCACGCCACAAGCGGTATTCCTAGAAGGTTTCGGTTTTGTGCTGGTGGCGGGTCCGAGTCATCCGGGCCGTGACCCCGTGCCTGGGGTGTTTCGGATGCTCCGCCGATGCCCACCTGCAAAGGGGTTCGGACAAATACTGTCCCAAAGAGACCTATTCCACAAGGTCCTAGCCTTCTCAGGGTGCAGTCTCCAGAGCTCCGCACCTCCCTCGAAGGCTCTCCCAGACCCTCCGCCCACCCGAGAACCAGGGCCGGAGCGTGGTCCAGGACACAAGCGGTCAGAGGTCCAGGAGCGGGAGGTATTCACGCCAGGGACCGACCTGATTCCGTAGCCGCTTGGCCATGACTCGTGCGATCTGAGCCAGATGGGTGAGGTCATGGGCAAGCCACGTTGAGAGTAATCCTCGGAGTGTGACGATGCCGAACTCCGGGTGGGTTCCCTGCCGATCCAACTCATCCGCACCGATCCCAAGATCCTGGAGCGACCCTAGGTTCAGACCGCGAAGCTCTTCAAACTCCTGGAGGAGATCTCCGATGCCTTTTCCCTCGCTCTCCCGGAGTTGAGCGAACCGATCGAAGGGGGCGAATGGAGCCGACGAGTCTTCAGAGAGTATTTGCCGAGCCCGGGGAATCCAATCCGTCTTCTCACCGTGAATCAGGTGCCCGAGGACATCGAAGGCACTCCAGGTCTCCGGCCCCTCGTTTGCGAAGAGCCACCCCTCGGGGAGGCCGCCCAGGAGTGCCCTCAGCACACTGGGAGTCCGCCGAAGGAGTTGGATGCACTCCTCCAGGTCGAAACCATCTTCGGTCATCTGTGCTCTCCCATCGTCACCTCTTCTCAAGTAGTTTCCGGTCCTGGAGGCACCCCATCTCAAATCGGAAAGCCGACGAGCACCAACAGCTCCAGGCTCCGGTTCCGGACGCCTCCCGAATCCCCCGCATAGGCCTCGGTGAGGCCCTCTGCCACGCGAAGCTCGAGGCCGGTCCGGAACCGTTCCGAGAGATCGAGCCCTACGCCCAGCCCGGCACTGACATTCAGTACCATCAACCTCTCCTCACGGAGCAGGTGGCAAAACTCGCGGGTGCAGCCGGTTGTCAACAGGAGGTCCAACATTGGGCCACCGAAGACATAGGCGGCCACAGGTCCCAACCGGAGAGCCAGCTTCCCGTGGATAGGCACGGCCAAGTAGTGGCTGGACACATGGGCCTCGGATCCCCGGTCCGGATCCCGTTCACTGTCCCAAACCACGCTTCCACGCCGCGTATAGGCGAGCCCCGGGCGGACCGACAGGAAAGGCACGGGGGTCTGGACGTCCACCGCAACCCCGAAGCTGATGCCTTCGACCTGCTCGGTGGCAAACGAGCCACTCCACAGCTGGCGAGAGGATGCCCGACCCCCATGGATTTCCAACGTCCCACGCATCTGCCCGTGGACACTCGCGGGCCCGGCCAGGAGGAGGAGCGACAACAGCAACGCGAACCGGAGGGTCCAGCCGACAGGGAACTTTCGGGTGTCAGACATGGAGGTCGGTCACCCCCGGGGAGCGAGCGAGATTTCCGAAGAAGAGGCAGTAGAGTTCG
>JBDHGR010000360.1:0-5075 GCA_039589815.1 Gemmatimonadota bacterium
TCTCTATAGGCACGGTGGAGGGCGATCCCGACTACCAATTCTTCGGCGTGGCGGGAGCGCACCGCTTTCGAGATGGTCGGATCGCCGTGGTCAACTCCAGCAGCCGGGAAGTACGTATCTACGATGCCGACGGGGCCCACCTGCGTTCCTTCGGGCAAGAGGGTGCGGGCCCCCAGGAGTTCGGAATGCCAATCCTGGCAGGGTCGCTCGGGGACACCCTCATCGTCGCCGACCGGGCCCACCACCGTCTCTCCCTGATTGACCCCGACCAGGGTTTCGTGGGACTCGCCCGCATATCAGACGAGGTGGGTGGATTCCTGAATCCATCCGGAGGGTTCTCTAACGGGCAAACCGTATACGGCGGCGCTTTCGACATGCGGCGGATCGGTGATCTCAGGAACGGAATGAACCGGGCACACACGTTTTATCGGTCCAGCGATCTGGACGGCGCCTTGGCGGTCGACTTCGGGGACAAGGATGGCGCCGATTTTTTCATCAAGGACATGGAAGGAGAGGGACAGGATTCGAGGCCCGCCGTGATTCCTTTCGGGAGGGTACCCGTGGCCACAGTCTCTCCGAGCTTTTTCTTTTTCAGTGATCAGGATCGATACGAAATCGAGGTTTTCGATCCTTCTGGAGCTCTGATTAGGCTTATCAAGCTGGCTTGGGACCCCATCCCCGTCAGGGAGGCAGACGGGGAAAGGCACATCGAAAGTGTTGTAGAACAGGTGGGCAGCCCTGACCAGGCCCCCGAGATCCGATCCTATCTGGGAGCTCTTCCCCTGCCCGATTTCTTCCCTCCCCACGGCGGGCTATTGGCCGATCAACTGGACTTTCTTTGGGTCGAGGATTTCCAACGGCCCGGAGCCGAAAACCGAGCCTGGAACATCTTCGATCCAGCGGGATCTCTGGTCGGCCGTATGACTCTGCCTGAACGGTTCAATCCCACGGAGATCGGCCCCGACTACATCCTTGGCTTGGGTTGGGACGAGATGAACGTGGAGTACATCAGGATGTACGGTTTGACGAGGGGGAGGCAGGATGGCTAGGCTCCTCCATCCCTTCAACCCAGCGAGGACGCCATGACCATCCCACGCCGCGATTTCCTCAAGAACGCCACGGTAGCCGGTGTGGGTGGCTCGGCTCTCGGCGCAGCGTCCGGCAGTGCGGCTCTGGGCGCGACCTCAGCCGCCCCTCCCCAGGAAACCTCTCACGGTAAGTCCGTGCATACGGTGCTTCAGGAAGATCCGCCGTTCATTTATGTGGATCCCTGTATGCAGATCTGGCCCGACGCCGATTTTCACCTGGCTCACCGACATGGAGTCACGGCCTACGCCGTAACGGCCTGGGACCCCCACGCCGATGTCCAGACTGCAACTGACGGCATCATGTACTGGCACGGCGTAACCCATGAACACCCAGGCCTGGAGGTTGTGAAGACCGTAGCGGACGTCCGCCGGCTAAAAACCGAGGGGAAGGCCGGGCTCCTTCTCGCCGCACAGGATGGGGATTGGGTAGGCTATCAGCTGGGCCGGCTGGAGGCCTTTGCCGACCTGGGCCTGCGCATGATGCTCCTGGTGTACAACGCCACCAACCAGCTCGCAGATGGGTGTCTGGACCGTACCGACGGCGGTCTCACCCGCCTGGGGCAGCGGGTGGTGGAGGAATGCAATCGAGTTGGGGTCATGCTTGACTGCAGCCACACCGGGAAGAGGTCGACCCTCGAGATCATGGATCTCAGCGCACACCCCTGTGTTTTCAGCCACTCCAACCCCAGCGCCATGGTCCCCAACCCCCGAAACATCGACGATGAACAGATCAGGGCCTGCATTTCCAGAGGAGGGGTCATCGCCCTGGTCTCCTGGGGTCCCCTCACGATGCGGCCCAACACGACCCACCGTCCGACACTGGAGGAGTTTTTCCAGCTCATTGACCACGTAGTGGATATGGCCGGAAGCACGGACAACGTGGCCATCAGCACGGACATGTCCATCGGGACCTATCCTGCCCATCCGCACGCTCCTTTCAACCCTCCCCAATACCCTGACATCGCAGCTCAATACAACCAGCACGTCACGGCGGACTTCCGGTCTCCCCGCCGACAGGTGGAAGGATTCGAAGACTACGCTCAGATCGTCGACGTCGCCGACCGCCTTCTTGCCCACGGGTATGACGAACGGGACGTGGAGAAGATCCTGGCCGAGAATTTCCTCCGTGTTGCCCAGGAGGTCTGGGGGGCCTGAAGGAGGAGATCCCGCGCCCGAAACCGCTCTTGTTCTACGCTTGCCCGAAACACGACTCTTTGCGCCAGGCTCAGCCCATGATCCGAGGGTTGTTATTCCCGCTCCTGCCCTTCGTCTGTCTCGGGATCCCCTGCACTCGCGAGGTGCCCCTGGCGCCCGAGAACCCCCGAACGTACGAGGCGCTCCGGGCCCCACATGAGATCGCTGTCGACGGCTCCCTGGATGACTCTTCCTGGGCCGCAGCCCCGTGGACCGAGGACTTCGTGGATATCCTGGGAGGGGACGCCCCGCCCCCTCCGCTCCGCACTCGGGCCAAGCTTCTCTGGGACGACGAGTACCTCTACGTGGGGGCTGAAATGGAAGAGCCACACCTTTGGGCCACCCTCCTGGAAAGGGACGCCATCATCTACCAGGACGACGATTTGGAGGTGTTCCTGGACCCTAACGGGGACGGGCTGGGCTACTTCGAGATCGAGGTGAACGCCCTCGGCACCGTACTGGACCTTTTCATGAACAAACCGTACGGGCAGGGTGGGACCGCCGAGATCGCTTGGAGTGCCCAGGGCCTCCGAGTGGGTGTGTTGCTGATGGGGACCCTCAACCGGCCCTTGGACGAGGATCGAGGTTGGTCCGTGGAGATGGCGATCCCCTGGGCGGAGCTGGTTGATTCGGACCACGACCGCAGGGATGCCTCGGCGGAAACCTCTCCAGCTACCCAAGGGCACCCGCCCAATCCCGGTGACACCTGGCGGCTGAACTTTTCCCGGGTGGACTGGCCCTTGGATGTGGTAGGTGGAACCTATCAAAAAGCGACCGAACCCTCCCGCGAGAATCGGCACCCAGAGGCCAACTGGGTTTGGTCCTCCCAGGGGTCCATCAACATGCACATCCCGGAGAAGTGGGGGTTCCTGAGATTCATGCCGGCTGGACAGGACCCACACGGCCCTGCACAATTCCCTGATCAGTAAAACCGGTATACGTCCACCTCAGGGCCAGACCACCCCGGGGTGCCACTGCTCCCTCCCAGTTGAGGTAACTGACATGACATCCCGAATCCCACGCCGAGCGGCGATGCCCGCCGCCCTCGTTACGACCCTGGTCCTCCTCGGCACGACCTTGCCGGCGGGAGCCCAGGTTCAGGCCAATGACCAGGACTACACGGCCCAAATCCTGGAATTCACCACAGAGGCTTTTTTTGCTACACCCCTGGTGGACCACCTACCGGCCTCGGAAACCGTCCCAACCCCTCTGGATTTCCTTGGGCACATCGCCGGAGCCGCTGACGTCCTCACTTATCCCGCCGATATCCACGCTTACATGCGGGCCGTGGCCGAAGCCTCACCCCGGGTAGAGGTCTTCAGCATCGGTGAAACGGAGGAGGGCCGGGAGATGATCCTGGCGGTGGTTTCCAGCGACGAGAACATGGCCAGGTTGGACGAATACAAAGCCATGATGGGCCAACTGGCGGACCCCCGTACCATCGACGAAGCATCGGCCGAGGGTCTCTTCGGGACGGCAAAACCCTTCTACTGGGCTACGGGTGCCATGCACTCGGGCGAGACGGGCTCTCCGGAGATGCTCATGGAAATCGTGTACCGGCTGGCCGTGGAGGAGACCCCGTTCATTAAGGACATCCGGGACAACCTCTTCTTCATGACCACGCCGGTCCTGGAGGTGGATGGCCGGGCCAAGCAGGTAGACGTAGCCATGGCTCCCCGGATCGATCCCGAAGGGACCTACCCCTCCCGTCCTCTCTGGTGGGGTAGGTATGTAGCCCACGACGACAACCGGGACGGGATCGGGCTCTCTCTTGCCCTGTCAAAGAACGTCCACAAAGCCTTTCACGAGTTCAAACCGCTGGTGGTGCATGACCTCCATGAGTCAGCCTCGCACCTTTACGTCTCCACAGGCCGTGGACCCTACAACGCCTGGTTCGACCCCATCGTCATCAACGAGTGGAACAACATCTCCTATCGGGAAGTCCGGGACATGACGGCCTTTGGCGTCCCCGGTGTTTACACCTTCGACTTCTACGACGGATGGGGCCCCAACTACATGTTCACGGTGGCCAACGGCCATAACGCCATTGGCCGCTTCTATGAAACTCAGGGGGCCGGCAACGGATCCACACGGGTCATCAGCACCAATGTCCAACGCCAATGGCACCGTCCGAACACGCCACTTCGGCAGACCGTCTGGTCCATCCGCAACAATGTGAACCTGCAGCAAAGCGCTCTTCTCATTGCCCTGAACTACATAGCCGGGAATAAAGAAGACTTCCTCGAGAATTTCTTCCTGAAGGGTCAACGGTCCATAGCCAAGGCCGCCTCCGAGGGCCCGGCCGCCTACGTGTTTCCCGCAAGCGACGAACGTCCGGCCCTCCAGGCACGCCTGCTCCAGCTCATGCAGGATCACGCCGTTGAGGTGCATCGATTGACCAGAGATGCCACCGTGGGTGAAACCGAATATGGACAAGGGACCTACGTGATCCGCATGGATCAGCCCTACTCCCGCATGGCCGACATGCTTCTGGACACCCAGTATTACAACCCGGCCGACCCTTCCCCCTACGACGACGTGGGGTGGACCCTGGGTCCCCTTTTCAACGTCCTTGCCCATCGGTTGGAGGATACTGCCATCCTCGAAGCCCGCATGGAGATGGTCACGGAAAGGGTCATGGCTCCGGCGGATGTGACGAGCCCCCGAGGAGCCGAGGCTTTTGTCATCGATTACGCGGGAGAAGCCAACCTGGCCTCGTTCCGGTTCGCTCACCCGGACATCCAGATCCATGCTGCCGAAGAAGCCTTCGAGGTGGACGGAAGCTCTTTCCAT
>JBDHGR010000361.1:0-5071 GCA_039589815.1 Gemmatimonadota bacterium
ATTCGCTTCAAGGGCTTTTCTCACCTCGCCGACGCACCAATCCACCAAGGCACAAAGATCTCCTCTCGGGCCTTCCCGGCTGGCTCCGCGGGGGAAGTCAGGATTGACCCAGGGAACGTGCGGAGCGGACAGAGCGAGATAGAGGAAGAAGGGATCGTCGGGATTCTCTTTCACCTGCGTCCCGATGAAGTCCACCGACTCCTGGACAAAAGTCGCATCGACCTGCTCCTGATCCCAGTCGGGAACCATGAGCCCCGGATAGACCCCGGGCATGGCGTTCATATCGTCGGGCGTAGGGATGGACGGGATACCCACGAACCGGTCGTTTCGAATAAAACAATAGGGTGCATCGCTGGTCGAACAGCCGGCCGTTCCGAAGAAATAATCGAAGCCCAAGTCACAGGGGCCTCCGACTACAGGCTTCTCGAAGTCGATCTCCTCCTCGGTCATGGTGTACTGCCGCCGAAAACCTTCGAGCTCCTTCCGAGGGTACCACAGGCCCAGATGCCACTTACCGATGAAAGCCGTTGTGTACCCCTTCTCCTGCATGATCCGGCTCCAGGTCAGACGTTCCGGTGGAATCACAGGAGGATCGTAAGGCATGACAAGAGAGTGTTTCTTGTGGGTCCGCCAGTAAAAGCGCCCGGTGAGGATGCCGTATCGGGTCGGGGTGCAGAGGGCACTGCTGGAATGGGCGTCCGAGAAGACGACCCCCTCCTCGGCCAGGCGGTCGATGTTCGGTGTCGGGATCAATGAGTCCGGATTGTTGGTCTTCACATCTCCCCAGCCCATATCGTCGGCCAGAATGAATACGACATTGGGCCTACCCTCGACCGCTTCCTCCTGGCCTTCGGAGGAACCGCACCTCAGCGATCCGAGCGCGACGGCTCCCAACCCCACGGTCTTCATGAAGTCTCTTCGCTTGAGGGTACTCATTGGACTTCTCCCGTGTCGTTTCCGCGAGGTTCTGTCATTCCCTGGAGGTCACCCCACTATGCCGATCTCCGCATGGAAGGGTCAACTCCAATGACATCCCGGTAGGGCGTCCGGAAGCTCGGGCAGAATCGATGTTCTTGGCGAACGGCGTGGCTGATTATCTCAGGAGGGAATCGGTTCCCGTGGTAGCGGCCTCTATTGATTTTTTCCAGCCGGGTCTGCTGATTACCGGCTCAGGTCGACAATACCGTTTCGCCCTTCAACCGATGCGGAACGACTCTTGGGCCCATTTCCCGAGGAGACTCAATCGTGATACGAAGACTGGTTTTTCTTTCTCTCCATCTTCTCGTCCTCATTACGATCTCGGTCAACAACACGGCCTGTTCGCAACAAGTCGACCAGCTCGATCTTCCGGGCGAGGTTGCCTCCCTGATGGAGGGTGCTTGTGGGCGGGACGAGTTCTCTGGAACCGTGCTTCTCGCCAGAGGCGAAGAGGTGCTCTTCAGGAGGGCCTGCGGCGAGGCGAGCAAGCGATTTCACGTGGAGAACAACGTCGAAACCAAGTTCAATCTTGGATCGATGAACAAGATGTTCACATCCACCGCGGTGATGCAGCTCGTGGACAGCGGCGCCCTCTCTCTCGATGACAGGCTGTCCGAGTTCGTCGACGAATCCTGGCTGCCACGCTCGGTGTCGGACCAAATCACAATCCACCACCTCCTCACCCACACCTCCGGCCTGGGCAGCTACTTCAACGACACCTACTGGAACAGCTCGCGAGAGCTGTACAGAGAGCTGGACGACTACAAGCCCCTTGTTCGTGACGAGGAACCGGCCTTCGCGCCGGGCAGCGAATTCCGGTACAGCAACACCGGAATGTTCTTGTTGGGAGTCGTGATCGAGAGAGCCACGGGAACGGGCTACTTCGAACACATCCGGGAGCACATCTACCGGCCTGCCGGGATGTCCGAATCGGACTGTTATGACATGGACCAACCTGTGGAGAACCTGGCCATCGGATACGACCACGATCCGGATTCCGAATGGGGCTATGAGAACAACCTCTACAAGCACGTCATCAGGGGTGGTCCCGCTGGCGGCGGCTTCTCGACGGTGGGAGATCTACACCGCTTTGCGCTAGCCCTCCTGTCCGGACGGCTAGCCTCCGAGGAATCGCGAGAGAAGATGTGGACGGACCACTCCGGTCAGGGCTACGGATACGGCTTCGGGATCACCAACGGACCGAACGGGAAGGTCGTGGGGCACAGCGGAGGCTTCCCGGGCATCAACTCCAATCTGGATATCATGGTGGATCGGGACTACATCGTTGCGGTCATGTCCAACTACGGCATGGGCGCGGGCCCTGTGGCCAGGGGAATTGCAGAGCTGATCTCCAGGGTGCAGGGGGAAAGACGGTAGACCCTTTCGCAGCTTTCCGGGACACGGTCAATGCTTCACATCGTCCGCTTACCCCTCTAAGAGGACCGGGAATGGGTGAATTGGACGAACCCGCCCATCACGGCGCCTGCGGTCAGGTTCGCCAAGGCCACCGTCCAGGGGCCAGGAAAGTTGGCGAGGACGTGGTCGCTGGCCAGTGCGAGGCAGGAGTAAAAGACAAAAGATCCCGCCATGATCCCGTAAAGGGCTCCGGTGGCAAGGTTGAGCCGGATCCCGCACTCCTCACACCACCAGACTGCGCTTACACCCAGGAGAGAAAAGGCAAGAAAATGGAGGATGGTGAGGGTGAGGAGGCTTCCCGCGAACATCGTGATGGACACGAGCTGAGAAAGGACAGGCGTGTCGAGAGCTGGACCGCTCGGCCCAAAGAGGCGGCCACCTAAAGCCAAAGGGGAAGCCAGAGGTTGAAAGCGGACCAGGTCCAGCAGGAAGAAAAGAACCACGATGGAGGCACCGGCCAGGAGCCCGGCCTGGATGCCGACTGTTATGTGGTGTTTCGAGACCATTCTTGCGCTCCACCCTTGGGTATCAAGGTGACCTCCCCTCCCCCACCCGCGGGCCCACCTTGCGTGTCATTTCGACGCTCCCTTGGAACACCTCAAAAAGGATCCGAAACCACAATCCACTGCCACCGAGCGGAAATCCGGATCATGTTAACTGACGCCGTGAAGGTTTCGGGTCTTCAGGGGTCCCTAGTGTGTAATGCGAGAAATGCCTCTGGGACCGGACAGCGGAAGGAGGGGGGCTCGGTGAGGGCCGACTGCCCCGTCCCAGCCCAGTCAGCCACCGAAACGAATCCTGGGATGTGGGTATGGTGGGGGCAAGGACGGTAGCTGGGGCCTCCGGGTGAACTCCGCTTCTCGCGAACCTCACCCTCTCCATGCAGTCATTCTGTCACCGGCAGACAGAGGTTAGGTAAGTAAGTACGCCGCCGGTGTCTCGGGCTCGGCAACGGTCACCGTGGAGGGGGAGCAGCATCAAGTAGCCTCAGTGGTCGTGACGCCAACAGGTGCCTCTATCTCAGGTATCGGCACGACGCGGACGGTCACCGCTTGGAATGAAATGACGAGCGGGACGACCCAGCCGTTCCAGGGTGTGTGGGGCTTCTCGTCTGGCGCCGTCTACGCGGGGGGATCGGTTGGCGCGATCCTACGGGGGTCGCGTTGACCCGTGGCAAGGGGGATTGCGGAGCTGATCTCCAGGGTGCAGGGGGAAAGACAGTAGACCCTTTCGCAGCTTTCCGGGACACATCCGGGACCCAATCAATCCTCCACATCATCCCGGTGCCTCTCCAGCAGGGCCTGGAAGCGGGATTGACGGGGGCCATGAGGAGAGACCTCCAGGGCCAGGACCCGCAACCATGGAGGCCCTGAGGGTTGAGGACCTGTGGAGAGGGGCCTCCCTCCGAAACTCTTTCAGCTATTCCACCGTATGGAATAGCTGATTGCTTTTCTTCACCGGGAGTTTCCGGAAAGGGTCTGGATGTCATGAACCGCCCATTGGACCTTGAACATCAGTTGCCACTCGCTCCCCACCTCTTTCAGATCCTCCTGTCCCTGCTGGAAAAGGACCTCCACGGATACGCCATCTTAAAGGACATCGGGGACAGGACCGATGGAGAGGTTACCCTGGGGACCAGCACGCTTTATTCGGGCCTCCAGAGGCTGGTCAGGGACGGATTCCTGGAGGAGGCCGAGGGTGTCCGGCTGGAAAAAGGGAAAGGGCCGCCCCGGAATGTCTTTCGAATCACTCCTCTGGGAAGGCGGCTGGCGCGAGAGGAAGGCCTGAGGATCCAAAAGTTGAGTCAGGTAGTCGCCGAGAGCGGTCTTTTTGACGCATTGGCGACTGCGGGCCCCGGGGAGGAGGGGGTATGAACGGGTCTCTCCCCCTACCGGGCCGGATCTACGGTCGTCTTTTAAAGCATTGGGTGCCGAGTCTCGATATCCAATATGTATCGGAGGCCGTGGACACGTTTCTGACTCTCTCGGCTGAGGCAAGAGCGTCGGGACCGTTAGCTCTCATGGCGTTCTGGCTCCGGGAGATCAGATCTCTGACTCGGACCGCCTTCTCTGAGTGGCGGACCAGAAGACGGCTGCGAGGGATTGAGAACGCTACGGGCGGAACCCGCCACTCCTCGAAGCCCGATCCCGATTCCGGACGGGCGGGCCGGTGGGTGGAAGAAGTGCTCCTCGACGCACGCTATGCCCTCAGGAATCTGTCCCGAGCCCCGGGCTTCACTACGATTGCAGTTTTCTCCCTCACATTCGGGATCGCCACGTCCACTGTTCTCTTCAGCGTGGCCAACGCGGTTTTCATCCGCCCCATGCCCCATGCAAAAGATCCGGATGCTCTGGTTCGGATCTTCGCCGGGCATGGATCGCCCTCACGGCTGCCAGTTTCCTACCCGGAGTTCATTGATCTTCAGAGGTCCATGGGAACCCTGGCCGACGCCGCCGTATCCAGGGACCGGTATTTCTACGTTGGATCCGCTGCCGAAGCGTCCCGGCGAATGTTCGGCCAGCAGGTGAGTGAGAATTACTTCGATGTCCTCGGGATCTCCATGGCCCGAGGCCGCGGTTTCCTTCCGGAGGACATCGAAGCCCACCGGGCGGTAGCCGTCATCGGTCACAACCTGTGGCAACGTCGCCTCGACCGGGATCCCGATGTTCTGGGTCAG
>JBDHGR010000362.1:0-5069 GCA_039589815.1 Gemmatimonadota bacterium
AGCCGTCCTGATGGTTTATCTGTCCCTTTTGGTGGTGGTGAGTGCATGGATCTTCAGGGTCCATGGTACCGTCCAGGAGACCCAGGC
This sequence comes from Gemmatimonadota bacterium, assembly GCA_039589815.1. GTDB lineage: Bacteria > Gemmatimonadota > Gemmatimonadetes > Longimicrobiales > Gaopeijiaceae > JABDNZ01. The sequence goes on from JBDHGR010000362.1 coordinate 88, forward strand.
TGGTTTGGCGGTATTGGCTATGACGGTTGGGGGTGTCCTTTGGCTGACCCTGCCCGCGATTTACGTGGCAGCTTCGAATCTGGCTCTGGTGCCCCTCACCGGGCAGAACATGCCGTTCCTGGGATTGAACTCCTGGGCTGATGTAGTCCTGGTCAGCGGCCTCTCCACCGGCATGGTCTTCAGCCTGGCTGCGTTGAAGGAACCGGATCAGAGCCTGGGTGGAAACGAGTCGCCGACCGGGAGGGCCCCATGAAGACCGTAGTGGGCCTCCTTCTTTCGGTTACCGCAGCCCTCTTGGTAGGGGTTGGGGTCGGGACTGTGGGGGCAAGCCGAGACGCTTCGGTTCGTTCCGGCCTCGACTATGAGGTCTTCCTTTCTGCCGTGGATGATCTCCTCACCGGGGCCGCCGATACGACCCTACTTCGTTTCGACGAGGTCCAGGAGCGAATCTCCCGGCGGCGGACGGTCACGTTCGACACCATTGCCATCCTGGCTGACGTGGCCGCGTTTCCTGCGTTCGATCGGGCTGGTTTCCTTTACGATCAGGTCCAGGCGTATAACCGATTCCAGAGGGAACGTCTCGATTTGAGCCGGGCGGATCCTGAGTGGTGGGACCGCCTTGGATCTTTCAACCCATCGATCTTCAGGTCCTACCGGAGGCCGGACGGGTCCAGTGGCCTAACCCGGGCCCCGGCGGCTTGGAGTCTTCGAGTCCGGTCGCCACTGGAAGGCGATTGGAACGGGGAAGTCCAGGCCCGAGACGTTGTCCGGGGGGTAGGACTCATGAGTCCCCGGGTTGACCTGCCGCTGCGGAAGCCTGCCAGCCTCGCTCTTTCCGTGGGTGGGAGGAGGCAGCCCTGTGAGTTCGTTCCGAGTGCCCCGGACGTTAGGGTCTACTGCCTTTCGGAAGAAAGGATCGCCCAGGCGACCCTTCGGTTGGCCTCCGATGACCGGACTCAAAGCTGGGCCTTGGCGGGTTGGGCTGACCTCTGGGTGGATGGCGGGCGGATCACCTCAGGAGATTCGGTGAGGATCCAGGAAGGATCCGTACTTCGGTTGGATCCGCTGGAACCGGTGGTTTTTGGTGACCACTGGGAGGGGGTTCTCTCCAGCAAGCAGTGGGTCAACGGTCGCATGCGACGCCGAACCGACCTCCCGCCTCCCCTGGACCTTTTCTCGGCTCTTGGGGCCGGGCCGTCCGGCTCGAGCGGGCGGGTTTCCCCCAACGCATCGGTCGAACTCTCGGTAAGCGCCGAAGCCAGCACAAATCTCACGGAGCTACTCAACTCTTTCCTGAAGTCGGAAGTTGACCTCCCCCTGGACTTCGGTGCCATCGTCCTAGCGCGAATACCCGACGGGGAAATCCTGACGGTTGCGGAGGTCGGGCGAAGAAGAAACCGCGGGCGGAGCTCGATTCTGGAGAGAGTGGCTCCGGGGTCCGCGGTGAAGCCGATGCTGGCCGCGGCGATTCTCAGCCAACGTCCCGAGGTGGCTTCTTTGGAAACCCCTGCTCGATCTGGGCAGGTCTCCACTGTCCTGGGCATGCCCATGGTCGGGCCCCGCCGGGCCTTCACCACGTCGCTGAACTGTGCTCCCCCCCGGGAAGGGAGAGTGGATCTTCGGTACTTCCTCCGGTGCTCGAACAACGAATATGCTGCGTCTCTCCTGGTAGCTGGGTTGGTGGAAGGCGGCGTTCCGGGATCAACCTGGAGGGGGGCCTCGGAGATGCCCCTGATGGGGAGTCAGGTCCCTCGATCGACTTTGCTCAGAAGCCCACTGTCAGAAGGCCTGAGCGCGTTATTCGATATACCGACGGATCCTGTCATCGCTGATGCCAGGAGACGCAGCCGCAGGGTGTGGGACGGAATAGTGTTCTCCGACGGCAGCCCATTCGAGGTTCCTTACGGGCTGCTTCCGTCCGAGTCCAGGCCGGCCCTTCTTGCGCCGGATCAGCCGGAAGGAACGGACCTCAGCCTGCTTTATCGATATGCGTATGGGGCCTGGGAGAACCAATGGACTCTGCTGGATCTCACCAATTCCTTTGCACGGGTGGTAAGTGACCGGAGAGTCCAGATCAAGTTTTTTCCTGGCTCCCCGGGGTCAGCCGCCCCCGAACCCGACAGCTTGGGGTTGGCTCGCCACGAGTGGTACCCTGAGTTCATGGCCGGCCTGAGAGCCGTGGGCGTGGACGGTACGGCCCGAGGCCTTCGGTCGGCGTGGACCGATGCGGGTCTCCCACGCTCCCTCCTGGCCAAAACAGGAACCCTCAACGAGCCCGGGGAGCCGACTCCAACCGACGACCTCTTCGCCAAATCCCTCCTTTTCGCCGTTGGCGAGTCATCGGAAGAACCCGGGGCCCCACTGGAGTGTGGTCTCGTAGGTGGCCTCTACCTTCGCTTTTCCGAGGGCCCCCAATCCGGGAACCTCCCGAGTTATCAGGTCGGGTTTGCGACACGTAGTCTGGGAGAATTCCTTAAGGAATACTGGGAGGAATTCGGCGCCTGCAGCGCCAACGGTGGTTGAGGGTATCGGAGGGGCCGATCACATGATCCATCCCACCTTCGAACGGCAATCCGAGTCGCTGAAGGGGGTGGGAGCCGAGCACTGACTGCCGGCCACCGACCTCTTCTAGATCGAAGTGGAAAGACATAACGGGCCTGGACTTCCCTCGTCCCGGCCTCCCTAACCTTGCCCAGCCCCTGGCTGCTCCGGCATGTTGGTCTTCCTCGGAACAGATCGGACAGGTCAACTCGGATCGGAGGATCCATGTTCAAGTATACATCCCTGTCGGCCGTGGGACTGTTGGCCCTTGGATCGATCCTCGCGGCGACGCCGGCCCCCTCGGCTGCCCAGGAAGACCAGGTAGTCCAGAGAATCATCGAGCTCGGAACCACCGACAACCAGGTCATGAAATGGGCCGACTACGCCACCAACCGCTTCGGCGGTCGTCTTACCGGCTCCGATGCTTATACCAACGCTGCCCAGTGGGCTCTCTGGCAGTTCCAGGAGTGGGGCCTGGAAGCTTATCTGGACGAAGTCGGCGAGGTAGCTGTGGGCTTCAACCGTGGCCCATGGTTCGGGAAGATGGTGGCTCCTCAAGAGAAGGCCCTCTACTTCGGGACGCCCTCCTTCACCGCCGGCACCAAGGGAGTGCAACGGGGCAGGGTGGTCATCCTTCAGGCCGATCCATTTTCCATCCCGGGGCGGAACCCGAGTCCGGAGAACGTTGAAGCCAAACGGGAGGCGGTGGAAGAGGCCATTGCCGAGGTGAACGCAGATCCGTCGAAATTTTCCGGCGCGTGGGTTCTGATCCCCGGTGAGAACTCAGGGTTCGGGAGAGATGGTCGAAAAAACACCGAGGCCTACGCCGATTCTCGACTCATGCCTCCTTTGACCAAAACCCTGGTTGACGCCGGGGCTCTCGGCACCATCCAGAGCGCGCCTCTTCCCATGAAAATCCTGGATGGCCATGTGGTGTCGTGGGATCAACTTCCCGAACTTCCGGACATCAAGCTTCACGACGTCCAATACGATGAGATTCGTGGCATGGTGGAGGCAGGTGAGCCGGTTGAGCTCGAGTTCGACATCCGGAACTGGTTCAAGATGGGACCGATCAAGTACCACAACATCGTTGGCGTGCTTCGAGGTACCACCTACCCCGATGAGTACGTGATCCTCGGGGGCCACTTCGACTCTTTCGACGGGGGAACCGGGGGGGTGGATGACATGTCGGGAGTCTCGCCCGGCATGGAAGCCATTCGCCTCATCAAGGAAGCCGGCGGAGCCCCGAAGCGATCCATCGCCATGATCCTTTTCGCGGCCGAGGAGAACGGGCTCGTGGGCTCACAGGACTGGCTCGCCGACAACACGGACCTGCACGACAACATCGTCACCATGATCAACAGGGACGGAAGCCCCAGCGCCATCACGGGTGCCGTGGTGCCGGCCGCCTGGTACGGGCAGCTGAAGGGGATCACGGCTCCCTTGGTGGATCTGAACCCCAACTGGCCCTTCCAGCTGAATCAAAGCGACTATCCCGGCACCCGTCCAACTTCGCCCGGCGGCACGGATTCCTCCTCTTTCGCCATGTGGGGAATACCCACTTTCAGGTTCAGCACCGAGACCGACTACTCCTATGGGAGGGCGTGGCACACTCTCTTCGACGTCTACAGCGAGCTGGTCCCGTACGCCGAACATCAGCAACATTCGGCCTTGGCCACCGCCGTAGTGGCCTACGGAATCGCCAACCTGGACGAGCCACTCTCGAGGGAAGGGTCGTATCTCCCTGATGGTATCTTTGCCGACATCACAACCACATCCGGTGCCCGCGTGATCGCCAGTCTGGACTATGAGAATGCGCCCCTCCAAACGGCCAATTTCATCAGGCTCGCCGAAGGGGCCGGGGGGCAGTCTGGGGGGGGCGGCCGTGGACGGATGGGTCCCCCGCTGGGCGAGATCGCGGAGGTCGGGGCCGGGATGATCAATGCCGTCATCGACTCGGAGGCCCGGAGACCCTTGATCGTCCGCGATCTTCCCCTGACCCCCAACCCCTCGGTCAAACATGATGGACCGGGGGTCCTGGGGCTTTCGGGTCCCAACACCTTCTACATCACGTTGGAGGGGAACGCCAACCTGGACAGCAGGTACACAGCCTTGGGTCGTGTCGTGGCAGGTGATCATGTGCTGGGCGACTTCTCCGCTGGCGACCGGATTCGTGGCATCAGGATTCTCAGATCTGGCGAGGCGGCCCGAGCTTTCGCGACGGACAGTGACGCTTTTCAAAAGCTCCTCAGGGGGCGGTAAGGTTCTCCAATGCGGATTCTGATTGCGGAGGACGAGGGAGTTTCCAGGGTGGTCTTGGGCACCAAGCTGAAGGAACTGGGCCATGATGTGCTGGAGGCCCATGACGGGTCGGAGGCTTGGTCTATGTTCCAGGAGGAGCACCCGCGGATCGTCATCACCGATTGGATGATGCCGGGCAT
>JBDHGR010000363.1:0-5057 GCA_039589815.1 Gemmatimonadota bacterium
TACATCCCTACCTCCCCTCTGACCGGCATTGCCTGGTCGCTTCCACGATCTGCCGTACATACCGGCAAACATGCCGGAATATGCCGGGATTTACCGGCCCAATGTCGGGCCCAAAAGACGGTCCCGCCGGCCCCCGACTGTGTTCACAGCCTCGGATTGCACCTAGACCCCATCCAAAGATGCGGACTCCCATCGGACGCGCATACCCTCTTTCAGGCGTTGGAGGAGGAAGTGAGAGGGCATGGTCAGCGGCCTCCTCCCGCCCGCTCCTCCAACTCGGTGAAGAAGTTCTGGATGAGAACCAGGGATTCGTCAGGGTCGCCCGTGTTCCGACGCCAGAAGACGAAGCGTTGATCGTCCCTCGTCACGTCGTACCCGTGCCAGTGACTGTCCCCCTGGTACGGGGTCGCATCGAAGAGTCGCACCTGATCCTCGACGGTGAACCCACCGGCAGTCGAGTACGTCGCCGCAATCAGCCAGCCGTCCTCCGGGTCTCGATAGAAGAGCTCCCGACCGTTGTGGGCCCAGACCGGCTCGACACCGCCGTCGATGGATACCGTCCAATGATTCGAAAGGCGGTAGGGGAAGGGTCGCACATGAACTTGGTCCTGGCCCGTGATATCAGAGACGTAGGCCATCCATCTCCCGTCGGGGGAAAGGGTCACCGCACGCTCGTTGAACTCCGTGGCAAGGAAGTCTTCGTGAAGGCTGCCCGTCTCCAGGTCCAGGAACCGAAGGTCGGCCGACCCGACATTGGCATTCCCCTCGCGGAAGAGATAACCACTCTCTTCGGGGCCGTAGACAAACTCGTGCACGCCTCCCTCCCCCTCCAGGAGAACTTCGTGACTACCTCCCTGGCTTCCGTCGGCACGGACCCGCCGGATGTGTGCGTCGGTGCTGGTGGCCGCCGTATAGGCGATGGAGAGCCCGTCGGTAGACCATACGGGCCGCTCGCTGAAGACCTCGTCGACGGAGACCCGGTGGGTGCTGCCATAGGGAAGCGATTTCACAAAGATCTCCCAGCCGACCTCCTCCCCGCGCAGGCTGAAGGCCAAACGGTCGTCGCCGGGGGAGAGCGCCAGGGACGTGATTGCTCCGGACTCCCATACGGGATCGCTGAGGGGGTGTTCCGTGCCGTCCCGTTCCACCCAGACGACCGTGTCCCTGACCTCCTCGATCCGGCCTTTGACATAGACGACGGTGCCGTCGGCGGATACCGCCAGGTCCGCTAGGTTGCGGGTGCCGGGCTGAGTGGCGAAGAGGAGCTCTTCGGAGGTCGGGATGGGATCGCCCCTGGTCAGCTCCTTTTCGTCGAAGGGAACCGCCACCAGGGTACCGTCGTCCTCCACCACCAGGAGGTGCCCCGAAGAGTAGCGCGCTAAGACACCCGGCAGGAGTACTTCGTGCTCCCCGCTCCGCAGGTCTGCCACGGCGATGTCGTCCCCGGTTGGGCTCGCTGCGCTCCTCGGGCGACGGATGGTGAAGAGCACGCCCCGGCCACCGGGGAGGACCTGGGGCCAGGCGTGCGAACGCTCGTCCTCCTTCAGCGTGGTCAGCGGCTCCAGCTCCCCGCCGGTTTCGTGGATTCTGACGAGCCCCACACTGTCCTCTCCGCGATACCGGAGGTAGATGAATCCATCGGTGCCCCAGGATCCCCCGGTGCTACCAACCTCCAAACCCGTAAGCTCCCGGGGCGGCCCACCCTCCAGGGCCACCGCTTTCAGCGGGTCGGGTGCATCCTCCCTCTCCTGGAAGAACCCCACCTGCCTACCGTCCGGGGAGAAGAAGGGGTACCGGGCGCCCTGGGTCCCTGGAAGGCGTCGGGGCGATGCCTGGTCCAGCTCCCGGACCCACAGGGCATTCCCGCCGCCCTCCCCGGGCCCGGAGTACACGAGTCGCCTACCGTCCGGGGAGAGATCCAGGGAAGGGCCGGACCTGGGTAAGAACCCCGAGTCAGGGGGGAACTTGATGTTCAATCGGTTCACAGGTCGGGGTGCCGCGTCGGGCCATGCCCACAAGACAAGGGCAAGGAACACCGCCATGACCCCTGCTAGACCCAAGGTCACAGCCTTCCACGGTCCGGCATCTGCTCCCGCCCCCTCCCCCACCCCATGCCGGAACGCCTTGTCCGTTAGAGCTACCCCCAGGTCCCTGGCAGACTCGAACCGATCCGCAGGTAGCCTTTCCAGAGCTTTTAGGAGGACCCCTTCCACGTTTGCGGGAATAGTGCGCCGGAGCTTCGTGGGACGGGTTACCTCACCAAGGAGGATCTTCCCAAGGATAGCCTGGACGGAGGAGCCTGTGTGCGGGGGGTCGCCCGTGAGCATCTCATATAGAACACACCCCAGCGAGTACACGTCTGAGGCTGCCGAGGGAGTCTGGTCCCCCGCCGCTTGCTCTGGGCTCATATAGTATGGAGTACCGAGGCTCAGACCGGTCTCGGTCAGCCTACCCTCCCCCGCAGCACTTACCGCCAACGCGATTCCGAAATCGGCAACTAAGGGTTCGCCTTCCTGGAAGAGGATGTTGGCGGGTTTAATGTCCCGGTGGACGACATTCTGGCGATGGGCGTGATCCAGGGCATCGGCCACCCGGCCGGCGATTCGGACTGCCTCCTCAACGGGCAGCTGGCCATCCCGATCCAACCGCTCTCGGAGGCTCTCTCCCTGCAGGAAAGGCATGACGTAGAAGAGGAACCCGTCTGCTTCGCCCGAATCGAAAAGCGGGAGAATATGGGGGTGCTGGAGGTTGGCGGTGGTCCGGATCTCGGCCAGGAATCGCTCGGTGCCGACCACAGCGGCCAACTCAGGATTCAGGACCTTCACCGCGACTTTTCGGTCGTGCCTCAGGTCGTGGGCCAGGTAGACCGTAGCCATACCACCACTGCCGATCTCACGATCGATTTGATAGTGGTCAGCTAGAGCATCTTTCAGACGTTGAAGGAAGGAAGAAGCGTGCATGGGTTAGCCACTGGGCTCGACCAACCGCTCAAAGGGGTCAAAGCCTCGAAGGGGTTTGAGGTATGGGCTGCGATGGGGACGATAACCCACTTGCCACCCCTCTTCGATCGCCTGGCCCAATAGTCGCACGGCCTCCTCCCGATCACCTAACTCGGCCGCGATGCAGGCCCTCCAGTAGGTGGGATCCCCCCGCTCGAACGGACGCGCCATGGAAACGAGCCGCTCAGAAATCTTCTCCGCTTCGGATCGTTCTCCGAGTTTGGCTCGTGCAAGTCCCAGGCGGCCGAGGTCGTCCTCTCTGTCGGGGTTCTCTTCCACGAGACCCAACAGGATCTCAACCGCTTCCTCGGGCCGCCCCAGGTAGAGTAGGATCTCAGCCCTGTCCCTTCGAGCTCCGGCGTCATCCAAATCCGTCTGCGACAGGGTTGAGAGCGAATCCAAAGCCCTTTCCCAGTACTCAATGGCGTCATCGGGGTGGCCGTGGGCATCGGCCTCCTGGGCCGCTTGATCGAGCAGGCCCACCCGGTACGTGGTGGCGGTAAGGTCAGAGAGTTGTTCCTCAATGAGCTCCACGCCGTCTTCGTAACGCCCGAGACCGAACAACGCAAAAGCCTCACGGTGCCGCCACCAATCCGGGTTGGAGGTGGCCCACTGCTTCCACTCCTCGATGAACGCCAGTTCGCCCTCGTAGTCCTCCACCATGTGGAAGGCTCGGAGGCAGAAATCCCACATCGCACGGGACCACCCGCGCGTCATTCTGCTCAGGTCTGGATCCCACCTTCGACAAAAGCCGATTACCGATCTCGGCCGGTTGGCATAGACGCCATGGAGGGCGGCACGGTAAAGGCTCCCCGGACTGTGCCTGGCCATTCGCCCAGCCGCGTTCATCTCCGCAACCCGATCGTCCGAACACTCCAACTCAAACCAATCCCTCTGGAAGGCAACCATGTCTTCAGTCCTGGTCGCCATTATCTGGCAAACCGAATCTTGCTTTTCGCGCCAACGAAGGTTGCTAAGGGCGGGGGACATCAAAAGGTAGGCGTTCAGGAAGTCCGGATCGATTACCACGGCCCGCTCCAGATTCTCCACTGCCCCGCGATTGTCAGACCCTACCTTGTACATGGCCTCGAGGTATTCCTGGAACGCATCCGGGTGAGGAGGCGTGAGACCGATGGAACCGGAAGCCAGTTCGTGGCCGGGTGCAACAACGCCGACAACAGCACTAAAGACCCGGCTTTGGAGGCGTCCCAGAGCCTGTGGAATGTTGTCTCTCGTCCCCATCAGAGGATCGACAGGTGTCAAAACGGTTCCACCTGCATCCACCACTCTCAGACGGAACTCCAGGGAATCCCCGAATGCGGAGTACGAACCCACGACCGCGATCGTGGCTCCCGTCTCTTCCGGCCAAGCACTGGACAGGGCTGCAGATTCGACGGCCCCGGATAAGGCTCTGCTCGACAGGACCACATTACTGAAAGGAACGACGGCGAGTAGATCCGTGAGCGCCAGGCCGTCGGAAATCCAATTGGACGCTTGCAGACCCAATCCGTCCAAGGAAGGGTCTCCGGTCAGGTTCTCTAGGGGCAGAACCGCTACCCTTTGTTCGTCCACCGGCGGCGGGGTTGCATTGCTTCCAGAGAAGAAAAGGAAGTAGGCCGCGGCAAGCAGCGTGACGGCCCCGAGTCCGGCTCCCCAAGGCAACCAACGCCTGCTGGCTCCGGCAGTTGGCGGGGTCACCGGCTGCATGTCTGTGGGCGTGATGCCCCCGCTGGGCGTGGCCGCCGCCTCCAGGTGGGGAAGCATCTCTTCGGCGCTTTGCCAACGGTCCGCCGGCTTCTTCTCCAGGCACCGCATGATGAGGGTTTCGAGCGCGGGCGGCACGGAAGCCCTGAGCTCCGTCACCGGCTGGGGCGTTTCCATGACCTGAGCCGCCAAGACCTGTTGTGGGGTACCGGCAGTGAAAGGAGGGCGGCCGGTGAGGAGTTCGTAGGCCATAGCCCCCACGGCGTAGAGGTCGGCCCGGTGGTCAATGGCCTCGTCGGCTGCGGCCTGCTCCGGCGCCATGTAAGAAGGCGTCCCCAACGCCACTCCCAAGGT
>JBDHGR010000364.1:0-5052 GCA_039589815.1 Gemmatimonadota bacterium
GCAGAGGCGGAAAACGACTGGCAAATCGTCCAGGACGAAACCTTTGCTCCCATCCTCTATATCCTCACCTACGGAAACCCCGAGTCGACACCGGCCCAGGCCGTGTCGGAGATCGAAGAGGCCATAACAATCCACAACGGAGTGCCCCAGGGCCTCTCCTCGTCCATCTTCACCGAAAACTTCCGGGAAGCCGAGACCTTCCTATCGCATCGGGGCAGCGACTGCGGCATTGCGAACGTAAACATCGGCACCAGCGGCGCCGAAATCGGCGGGGCTTTCGGAGGTGAGAAGGACACGGGAGGCGGCCGGGAATCCGGGTCCGACTCCTGGAAAACGTATATGCGCCGCCAGACCAACACGGTGAATTGGAGCACCGAGCTCCCTCTGGCCCAGGGAATCAAGTTCGGAGGGGATTGAGCTTACGCCCAGCACGAAGCGTCCCTGGTCAGGCGTCCCTACTCTTCGCGTAGTGGGCCATGATCCCCAGGATCAGCGCGATGGTGGCTCCCGCAAGAAGCATGGAGGCCCAGTCCGGGATGTTGGGGGGGAACCCTGCGATGGGTTCTCCCCTTCGGACGGCAACGACCCATACGGCCAGGACGACTCCGGTAAGGCCACCGCCCCCCACCAGTCCTGATCCAAAGAGGACACCCTTCTCCCGACGCCGTTCTTCTGTGGCTTCGTCCTGATCCCGGCCCAGGTACCACCTGAGAAGGCCGCCGAAAAACACGGCCCCCATGGTGGAAAGAGGCAGGTAAACCCCCACGGCGAACGCCAGCGTGGGGATCTTGAAGAGGGCCGCTACACCAGCGACCCCGACTCCGATGAGAATCAGGACCCAGGGGAGGCTTTGGTCCAGGACCCCATCGATGACCAGCTTCATGAGGACGGCTTGGGGGGCGGGCAGCTCCTCGCCGCCGAGACCGCCCGGTGTGCCCTGGTTCAGGATGATGATGACCAGGCACACGAAACCCGCCGACGTGATGACACCGATGAGCTCACCAATCTGTTGTTTGTAGGGTGTGGCCCCCAGAATGAATCCGGTCTTCAAGTCCTGGGAGGTGTCGCCGGCGATGGACGCCGAGATGCACACCGCCGTTCCCACCATGAGGGCCGAGGCTTTCCCCACCAGGTCCGTCCACCCCATGAGGTAGAACACCATTGATGTACCCAGGAGGGTGGCAATGGTCATTCCCGACGTGGGGTTCGATGTGACACCGACCAACCCTACGATTCGAGAGCTGACGGTGACGAAGAAGAAGGCGAAGATCCCGATGCAGAGCGCGGCGATGGCCCGGGCCACGAAGGAATCGAGGTAGCCGAGGAGGCCCGGGGTTGCCGCCAGCACGAGGAGGATGAGGCCAAGGAAAAGCCCGACCGTTCTGAAGCTCAGATCGTGGTCGGTCCGGTCAACGCCGGTTACGGCATCACCGACCCGTTGCGTGAGCTGACCCAGGCCCAGCTTGAAGGACTCCACCATGGTGGGAATGGATTTGATGAGGGTGATGATTCCCGCCGTGGCAACCGCGCCGGCACCGATGTAACGGATGTATCGGTCCCAGATTTCACCGGAAGTCATATCCCGGATGAGCTTCTCGGTCTCAGGGAACACGGGCTCCGCCACACCCTGCCCCCAGAGGTTGATGAGGGGAATGATGACGAGGGAGGAGAGCGCCCCCCCCGCTACCATGACCGTGGCGATTCGGATTCCCAGGATGTAGCCCACGCCGAGGAGGGGGGCGTTGACCTTCGCGGAGATGCTGGCCTTGAAGGGGAGTCCCACCTCCCAAGCCGACTTCACGACTTTGAATCCCTGGGTGATGAGCTGAAAAAGCATTCCCACGCCGATGCCCCAGAAGACCCCGTGGGCCTGTTTCCCGCCCCGTTCCGCTGCCACCAGGAACTCTGCGGAGGCCATGCCCTCAGGGTAGGGGAGCTTCCCGTGCTCCCGTTTGATGAGGTACCTCCGGAGGGGGATCATGAAGAGGATCCCGATGAGCCCTCCGGCCATGGCCAGCAGAGTGATTTGGCCCCAGGCAGGATTCATCCCCCAGATGAAGAGAGCGGGGATGGTGAAAAGCACCCCCGACGCCACCGAGGAGCTTGCCGATCCAACCGTTTGGGAGATGTTCGATTCCAGGATGGAGTGTTGGAAACCGGCCGCGGTGAACACCCGAAACGTCACCACCGTCAGGACCGCCACCGGGATGGAAGTGCTGATGGTAAGGCCGGCAATGAGGCCCAGGTAGGTGTTGGCGGCACCGAAGATGATGCCCAGGATCACACCGGTGATCACCGCTTTCCACGTGAACTCCGTAAGGGATTCCCCATACGTCAAAGGGACGAACGATTCGCCTTCCTTGAGCTCATAGGCGGTAGGCGGGAGCTTTCGTGGGCCGGAGCTTTCGGATTGGGCGCTCATGGTCCTCGCGGAGAAGGGGTGTCGGGCCAGGCCGGAGGGGTCCTCCCGGGCTGAAAGATCCGGTAGAATGCGGTGTCAGGGAGGGGAATGGCAACGCCGGCCCGCGGGTACCGTGGGTTGATCGGCCAGAGTCCCATGGCGGAAGGGTACTTCTTGAGGGGGCTCCCCAACCGGCCTATCATGCTTCCACTCGATGAAGGTTCGATGCCAGGAGGCCATCATGACGCTGCACCGTAGGGACTTTTTGAAATACTCCGCAGGCACCGCAGGAGCGACTCTGTTTGTGCCGACCCGCCTTGACCTCGGGGCCTTGCTTGGGGGAAGCCGTGCGGCCGAAGGGACGGGCGCAGGGGGCGACGGGGTTGGAGGAATCAACCCAACCGGCACCCAAGGGCGGATGGCGGATGGTGCCTTGACCTTCGACAAGACCGAATACGCGGAGAGGCGGGCCCGGTTCATGGAACAGTTTCCGGACGGTCCGGCTCTTTTCCTTGGATCGTTGTCAGGGCGCCAGAACAATGAGGTACGGTATTTCAGTGGGGTCGAGGTGCCCGGGACCCTCCTTGTGATCGACGGCGCACGAAGGGAGAGCACCCTTTTCTACACCACCAATGAGAACTACCTGAGGGGCGAGAATCTCAGCCCCGACCTGGCTCGGGACCCCCTCGGGGCCACCGGTGTCGAGCACTGGTACCCGGCCGATGACTTCGCCGCTCGGTTCAGCCAGCTCGTTGGCACCATGGGTGTCCTCTACACTCCCTTCGAGTCGGAAGTAGCCGAACCGGAGGTCTCCACGGAAAATGAGTGGGACGGTCGCCCTACGCGTCGGCGGCAGCTCGTCCGTGCCCTCCGGGACCGATTTCCAGGCGTCGAGGTCAAGAACTGCTCAGAGGCCGTCTGGGAGCAGCGTCGCATCAAGACGCCGGCGGAGGTGGACGCCATGCGGCAAGCCGGAAGGATCGGAGCTTCCGCCATGGTCGAGGTGATGAAGGCGGGGCGACCGGGTCAGCGCGAACATGAGCTGAGCTCTCTTTACGAATACACCTGCAAGCGACAGGGCGCCCGGGAGCTGGCCTTCGACACCATCATCAGCTCTGCGGAGAACCACCGCTACCTACACTACTCCCAATACAATCGGCTCCTGGAAGATGGAGATTTCCTGGTTGTGGATGCCGGTCCCAAGTGGCGAGACTACTGCATGGACACGACGATCTCCTTCCCGATCAATGGTAGGTTCTCGGCTCGGCAACGGGAGATCTACCAGGCTTGTCTGGAGATCTCGAAGGGATGCCTGGCTCGGTATCGCCCTGGCCTCACCGGTTTTCAGATCGGAGAGCAGGTCCGGATGGAGTTGGAAGAGAAGGGATACGATCTAACCAAGGACGCGTTCACCAGGATGCGCTTCTTCCGGGAGGGCGGCATCACCCATTACGTGGGTTTGGAGACACACGACGCCGGTGGCCGGGACCTGCCCCCGGATCGGCCTCTCGAGGAGGGGATGGTGTTTGCCTGCGATGTCTTCGGCACCTGGCCCGATGAGGACATGGGCGTCAGAGTCGAAAACACCGTGCTTGTCACCGAGACCGGGTGTGAGGTGCTCAACCCCGGAATACCGAGGGAAATCGAGGAGATCGAGGCGTTGATGGAAGGCTGACCCCCAGCCGCTAAACGCCGTTTCCATCACGCCCTACCGAGGAGGGGATATGAGGCCCGTGAGAGGATTCCTGCCAACACTGGTGGTGGTTGTCTCCCTTATCCCGGTGGCCGGGCTGGCCGCTCAGGCTCCGGTGGGTGTGGCCCCGAGTGTGGCCCCGGGTGAGGTGACGGTTGAGGCTCCGGCGGTGGATTGGTCCATGGTTGCGAAGATCCGGGAGGAGGGGCTCCAACGGTCTCACCTGGCCGAAACCCTGTCCTTCATGACCGACGTACTGGGTGCCCGTCTCACCCTGTCACAGGGGATGACAAAGGCCCAGGCCTGGGCCAAAGCAGAGATGGAGCGGATGGGGATGACCAACACGGTCATCGAGCCTTTCATGGACTACGGAGTGAGCTGGGACAACGACTCCCCCTCCCTTCATCTACTGGATCCTGACTACCAGCCCATGGTGGGATTCCCGTTGGCCCACACACCAGGCACCGATGGCCCCGAGATCTTGGATGTGGTCATCGCCGACCTTCGGACGACGCAGGACCTGGAGGAGTACAGGGGGCGTCTGGCTGGGAAAGCGGTCTTGTCTACCCCACCGGCCGCCGTAGACCTGACGCGGATTCGTGAGGGCGTACCACGCCGTACGGCTGAGGAGTTGACGGCCTTGGAAGAGGAGGTGCTACCGCCTGTTCCCGGCCCGCCGGCCGCGCCGCGCAACCGCGAGCTGCTCCGATCCGAGGATCGGATAGCATTCTACCAAGCCGAGGGGGTGGAGGTGGTGCTGGAATGCACCAGCGGGTGGCCGGGTGCGGTGCGAGGTTTTGCCCGCCCGGGCACCCGCACCGACCGTTGGGGTCGGGATGAGAGCTTGGCCTCGCCTCCCATCGTCGCCGTCACCCCCGAGCACTATAACCGGATGTATCGGATCCGGGAGCGTGGGATTCCCGTCAGGATCCAGGTCGAAGTGCGCAACCGAGTGGGG
>JBDHGR010000365.1:0-5044 GCA_039589815.1 Gemmatimonadota bacterium
TTCCCCACCCTTCTTTTGCTATGGCCCAGCCTGAGTGGTTCGGCTCAGGAAACCTCCTCCCAGGAGCTCCAACCGCTGACCCTGGAGGACTATGGCCGGTGGTCCACCATCGGCCAGGTGGCACTTTCGGCCGATGGGCGTTGGATGACGTTCTCTTATGCTCCCAACGATGGGGACTCCAAGCTCTTCCTGAGGGATCTCGACGATCTGGATTCCGATCCTTTGGAGCTGTCGGTCAACGGGGCAGGGCCGGTCTTCAGCGACGACTCCCGGTGGCTGGCGTTCACAGCATCTCCGGGTGATGGGGCCGGGCGCGCCGGACCGGGGGCCGGCCGTGGAGCCGGCGGGGATCAAGCCGAGGGAGGGAACGGGACCCGCACCCTCCACCTCATGAACCTGAACAGTGACGAGCGTTGGGAAGTTGATCGTCCCTCTTCGTTCTCCTTCTCTGACGACTCCCGATGGCTCGCCGTCCACAAATCCCGATCCGGTGGCGGGGGAGCCCCGGCCGCGGGGCGGGGAGGTCCAGGGGGTGGAAGGGGGGCCGGAGCGGGCGCTTTCACCCCCGCCGGTGATGGTCCTCGAGGCGCCGATCTGATCCTACGAAACCTCCAGGACGGCTCCGTCACGAACCTCGGGAATGTGGCGGAGGTGTCGTTCAACAAGGGAAGCTCCCACCTGGCCTACGTCGTGGATGCCGAGGGGAAAGCCGGAAACGGCCTCTTCCTTTTCGAGTTGGGCGGCGGGAGGATCCTCCCTCTGAGCACAGGGGATTTCCTCTATCAGGGGCTTTCGTGGGATGAGGGGGGAACGGCTCTGGCGGTGCTCCGGGGAAACAAGCCGGAGGATGCGGTCCAGCGGGAGAACCAGCTCCTGACTGTTAAGGGGCTGGCGTCCGAAGGCAGCGGTGCGGCGGAATCATCGGATCGCCCGGTTCCCCAGACCTATGACCCGTCCCACGATCCTTCTTTTCCCGCCGGTTTCGTGATCAGCGAGTTTCGGGCGCCATCCTGGAGCGAGGACGGGGAACGGGTATTCATGGGGATCAAGGAGCAGCAGGAGGAGGTCGAAGAGGCCGAGGACGGCGCGGCAAATGTGGTCGTCTGGCATTGGATGGACAAACGTGTCCAGAGCCAACAGGAGGTTCAGGCAGGGCGAGACCGGCGGGCCACCTACCTGGCAGTTTTGAACCTCGAGGACACCCGTTTCTTCCAGATCTCCAACGCGGAGATGGAGCAGGTTCAGCTGACCCAGGATGGGCGGTGGGCAGTGGGATTCGACGACTCCAGGTACTGGATGGACCCGGACCAGGAGAGGAACCGCGACGACACCTATCGCATCGATCCCACTACGGGGGAAAAGGATCTCATCACCGAAGCCCTCATCAACAGCATGGGGACCTCACCGGACTCCAGGTGGTTTCTCTACTGGCAGGATCAGAAGGTCCAGGCTTTCAACCTCGAGACCGGAGAGACCGTCGATCTTACCGAACGCTCAGGCCCCGTGAACTTCGAGAATGGGGAGTTTGATCGGCCGGTGGAGAAGCCGACCTATGGTGTCGGGGGTTGGTCGACGGATGGCGAGTGGGTCTTTCTATACACGAAGTACGATATCTGGCGAGTCGCCCTGAATCGAGACGAGAGCCAGAACGTCACCTTCAGCGGGGGCGACCACGACCAGGTTCGCTATCGGATCCTTGATCTGAACCCGGAGGACGACGGTATCGATCTTTCCGATCCTCTTCTTCTTTCAGCTTACGGCGAGTGGAACAAGAAGTCCGGGTATTTCAGGGCAAGGGATGATGGTGCACCGGTTCCGCTCCTCTGGGAAGACGCCATGCTAGGGACGGCCGGGTTCCGCGGGTCCGGGATCCGGAAGGCGAAGGAGGCGGACCGGGTACTCTTCACCCGACAAACCTTCGTGGATTATCCCGACTATTGGGTGAGCGACACCCGGTTTCGGGATCCCCGACAGGTCACAAAAGCCAACCCCCAGCAGGCGGAATACCTCTGGGGAAAGCGGGTTCTGGTGGACTACACGGATGACCGCGGTCATGACCTTCAAGCCACGTTGGCCCTCCCCGCGAACTATGAGGAGGGGCAACGGTACCCCATGATCATCTACTTCTATGAGAAGATGAGTCAGCGACACCATGAGTACTCCAGGCCCACCTACGACGACCGTCCCCACATGTCCACCTATGCCAGCAACGGTTACCTGGTGTTGATGCCGGACATCGTGTACGACATGGGGTATCCGGGGAGCTCGTCCCTGGACGACGTGGTGTCGGCGGCCCAGGCTACCATCGATCAGGGTTACGCCGATCCGGACCGAATCTGTCTCCAGGGTCACAGCTGGGGCGGCTACGAGACCTCATTCATCGTGACTCAGACGGACATGTTTGCCTGCGTTGTTACTGGCGCACCCCTCACCAATCTCGTATCCATGCATAACATCCTGTACAAGCAGTCCGGGAACCCCAACGCTGGCCTGATCGAGTGGGGGCAGGGGCGTATGGACACCACTCCCTTTCACGACCTGGAGCGCTATATCGCAGAATCCCCAGTCCATAACGTCCAGGGCATCACGACCCCCTTCCTGATTCTTCACGGGACGGAGGATGGCGCGGTGGACTGGAATCAAGGACTGGAGTATTACATCGCCGCCCGACGAATGGGCAAAGAAGTCATCCTCCTCTCCTACCCCGGGGAACCGCACCACCTGAACCGGGAGGAGAATCAAAAGGACTTCCAGATAAGGATGAGGCAATATTTCGACCATTACCTGAAAGACGCTCCGGCACCCACCTGGATGAGGGATGGGGTGCCGTTTCTGGAGAAGGATCGGGTGGGACCGATGGACGGGGTTGGGAAGGGGGGGTAAAGCACCCCTCGAAGCTGGCTTGGAGTGAAAAGGAGATGACGCCATGAGGTGGGTAACAGGCAGATCAGCCGTCCTGCGGCACGCCGTGGTGGGGACCGGTTTGGCCCTATTCCTCCTGAGTCCCCTCCATGCCCAGGAGTCATCGCTATCCGACCAGCCGCAGGAATATCCGCCGGGCCTCTACGCCGAGCTCACCACCCCCAAGGGCCTGATCTCCATTTCCCTGGCGTTTGGCCGGGCTCCCATGACGGTGGCCAACTTCGTGGGTTTGGCTGAGGGGACCATCCGGAACCAGGCCTTCCGAATGGGGACCCCATACTACGATGGAACCGTCTTCCACCGGGTGGCCCCCGGCCACGTGATTCAAGCCGGGGTTCCGGCTTCGGACGTGGCCTCCACCCCGGGTTACAGCATTCCCAACGAGATCCACCCAGGTCTCCGGCACGACAGGGCGGGCATGGTCGGTTTCGTCAACGGCGGGCCCCATACAGGTAAGAGTCAGTTCTACATCACACTGGGGAATCGGTCCTACCTGGACGGGGACTATACCGTTTTTGGCCAGATCTACGACGGCATGGATGTCGTGCGGGAGATCGTTCCCGGGGATCCCATCGAGACGGTCCGGATCGTGAGGAAAGGTGCCGCTGCAGGGGCCTTCAGGCCTACTACTGAATCCTTTCTGGCTATGAGGGAGGAGGTCCGGTCCCGGGTGCTCGCCCAGGAGGAAGCTCAGCAGGCGGAAGACCTGGCTTTTCTGGAGGCGAGCTGGCCCCACGCCATCCCTAAAGAGGGCGGCTGGAGCTCCGTGGTCCTCAGGGAAGGACGGGGCGCGCCGCTGGCCGCGGGGGACACGGCCATGGTGCGCTATACGGGGCGGACCGTCCGGGGACTGTCATTTGCCAGCACGGAAGAGGAGGGGGCACCGGACTACCTCTGGCCGGGAATGGCCGGAGGGGAGGTGTTCCAGTTTGTGGTGGGGGAAAGCTCCGTGAACGCTGGATTCGACGAGGCGGTCGAGGGAATGGTCAGGGGCGAGAAGCGTCTGGTCATCGTCCCGGCCGAGCAGGCTTACGATCCGGTGGGGTATTACGGGATCGAGCGACGTCGGGTGCCCCGATTCGTGATTCGCCCTCGGTCGATTCTCATTTACGAGGTGGAGGTTCTTGCTCGATAGCTCCCGCCGCCCTCAGACAGATCGGGCAGAGTATCTTATTCAGCCTTCAAGGCCCGAACCGGGTCGATCCGACTGGCTCGGCGGGCCGGGAGATACGAGGCACCAAGGGCGATGGCCAACAGGATCAATGGCACTGCGGAGAACGTGACAGGGTCGAAGGCGCCCACCCCGAAGAGAAGGCTTCTCAGGACCTGAGCCCCTGCCAGGGCCACGGCCAATCCCAGGCCGGCTCCCACAACGGCCAGTCCCATCCCCTCCCGGATGATCTCACGAACCACCCGCCCTGGCTCGGCTCCCAGAGACATGCGGATCCCCACCTCTCGGCTCCTTCGAGCGACAGCGTAGCTCACGATTCCATAGAGGCCAATGCTGGCCAAGCACAGAGCCACAATGGCAAAGAGGGAGGTCAGGAGGGTTCCCAGGCGGGCAGGGAAGAGCATGATGCCCAGGTGCTCTTCCATGGTTTTGTTTTCCACGACCAGCATCTCCGGATCCATCTCCCGCAGGATCCGGAATCCGGTCTGAAGTACATCCTCTGGTCTGCCGCGGGTCTGAATAACGGCGGTCAGGAAGGAAGCGTAGGTTTGGCTGTAGGCCCGGTAGATGAAAGGCCGGGGTGCCTCCCCAATGGTTCTGACCTTAGTGGTTCTTGCGACGCCCACTACCACAAGTTCCTGACCGTTCCCCCGGCGAACCACCTTCCCTACGGCCTCCTCTCCGGGCCAGAAACGGTCTGCCATGGCTTCGTTGATGATGGCGACCCTGGACCCGTCCTCCACGTCGGTATCCTCGAAGTTCCTGCCTTTCAGGATGGGGATTCCTGCGGCTTCGAAAAATGCAGGTTCCGCAACGGCCTGATCGATTTCCCACGCCGGCCGGCCCGGAGGTGGCTCGATCCCGTCCACATTCAGGTTGAGGGTCTGAGTGCTGGTCGTGTTCATATGTATGTTGCTGATAACCCCCACTGCGGCGACGTCTGGTGCTTCC
>JBDHGR010000366.1:0-5042 GCA_039589815.1 Gemmatimonadota bacterium
GACGGGGTATACCCGGGCCGTGGCCGTGCCGGTGTCGAACCAACGGGAGTCCTCAGCGGGCCGGTTCCGGTTCAACACGTCCCATTCTCCGATCCAGAAATCAAAGGTGCGGGACTCTCCGCTGCAGGCGCCCTGAGCGTTCAGCCCGGCTGGGAAGGCCAGGAAGAGGAGGACGATCAGGGTTCTAAAACTCACTCTCATTTCTTTCTCCTGTGCAGCTCCACGGGCACCTGGGCCCGGCCACGGATCTTTGCTTCCCACCAGTTCTGATACAGATCCACACTGAACATCAGAAGGAGGATGAAAATTACGATCCACTGTGGAATGTAAGGGAATTCGCTGGAGTTGACGGCAACCCCTGCCTCGTGGCCCCCCTCCAGGAAGAGTACGAAGCCAACCAGGAGGAGGACGAAGAGTCCGAGGATTTCGAAATCCGGATTCTCGTTAAGGAAACTGGCCAGGGGTTGGGCGAAGATCAGCATCAGGGCCACGGAGATCACGACCGAGCCCACCATGACTGCGAACACGTCGGTCATTCCCACCACGGTCAGGATGGAGTCCACCGAGAAGAGAAGGTTCATGCCCACGATCACCGCCACCACCTCTGAAAAGCTCTCCGACTCCTTCACCTCGTCTTCTACACCTTTGGCTTTGATTCGAAGCTCCTTCACGCCCTTCCAGATCAGGATCAACCCGCCAAGGACTAAGACGACGGCTTTTACGCTGAGGGATGCCTCGATCCTGAGATTGGGCAGGACTTCCGCATCCAGGATCAGGAAAGTCTCGGTGGCAACGGTCAGGAGCCAACTCACCAGGCCCAACAGCACGATCCGAAACAGCATGGCCAGGATCAGGCCGACCTGGATGGCCAAGCCCTGCTTCTGGACGGGGAGCTTGTTGGCCAGGACCGTGATGATGATGAGGTTGTCGGCGCCCAAGGCCACCTGGATGAGGGTGACGGAGAAGAGGGCGGCCCAGAAGGCGGGATCGGTAAAGAGGTCGATCATGGGATAGCACCCGAGTAATGATTCCTAAGGTGTCGCATACCTCTCGCTGCAACCGAAGTTCGGGCCGGCATGGAGGTGGGGGCAAGGTGGTGGCGGTTCCTTTGGCGTTCGCGGAACACCACGACCGCTCTTCGCAGAATGCAAGATCCTATTCTTCGATGTTGGGGGCCGAAGCCGCGCCTGGAGATGAACCCCCCGTTTGCGTGGACGGAGCAGGGAGGGCGATTTTGGCCAAATGTACTCCCGGTGTCTTGTTTGCCGTGCTCCCTTTCCGCGAATGGACGTGGTGGAAGGCCTGCCCCGGGGCGACCGCGTAGCGTACGATCCGCTCCGAGGCCGGCTGTGGTTGGTGTGCCGATCGTGCCGAAGGTGGAGCCTGGTTCCGCTCGAGTCCCGGTGGGAAGCTTTGGAGGGATTGGAGAGGTTGGTGTCGGGGGAGGCACAGCTTCTGTCCCGCACTGACCACATTGCCCTCTTCCGTAACCGCAGCCTGGAGATCGTCCGAGTTGGCTCCGCCGACCTGGCTGAGGAAGCCTGGTGGCGCTTCGGGCAGCAAATCCCGGAGCAGAGCCGCCTGAGTCGATGGGCCCCTCCACTTTTCCGACGCATCCGCTTCGGGGTTCTGGCGTGGGTGGGCCAGGAGGAGTGCGGGGAGTGTGGGTACATATTTAGAGACCTCCCGTATTCCGACCTTAAAATCCTCATCGTGAAACCCGAGGGAGGGTTCGAGGGAGGCGGGGAAGGCGGTGTCTTTTCTGTCACTCGGCGTTGTCCGAGGTGCAGAGACGCCCAGAAGGGTGGCCTCCGTCTCAGCGGCGTTGAAGCGGAGCTGACACTGGCCAGGGTGATGGCCTTCCAGAACCATACGGGGGGGTCCCGGGTGACCGTGCAGGCCGCCGCCCGACTCCTTGATGATCCGGATGGTCCGGCCGACCTCGTCCGTCTCCTCTCCCGCCACGGTCAGCCCCTTGGGGACCTGCAACCCATAGGGCTCACCGCCTTGGAGTGCCTCGTCGTTGCGGCCCGGGAGAGAACCCTCATGAGGCTTGAAGTCGAGGCACTTCAAGCCCGATGGCGACGAGAGGAGGAGTTGGCGGCTCTGGTGGACGGAGAGCTCTCACCCCTCGCCCCCCTCGGCGCCATAATCTGGAAGGTTCGAGGGAAGGGTTGACCCACTGACCGGGCGGCCCTTTCCCGGAATCGATCAGGAAACCAGCCAGGGGTCATGGGTCCTCTCCAGCCAGGGAACGAGCTCAGTCTCCATGAGTTCTCGCACCAGGGCCTCATTTTCCCCCGCGATGTTCCTCAGCTGGAACGGATCCTCCACATTATCGTGGAGGACGTAGGACAAGCTTCCGTCCCCGGCCTTCTCCACCGACAGCGTGTGCCTATGGGTTCGGACACCCCGCCGGCCCAGTGAGGGCTCTCCGTACGGAATCCAGATGTAGAGTTGAGAGGTGGGCCGGGGCCCCTCCCCATTCAGGAGGATGGAGGCTCTACTTGTCCCCTCCACATCCGGCGGGACTCGGTCAGCTAGGCCCAGGAGTTCCAGGAGGGTGGGATAGATATCCGGCGTCGACAGTAGGAGGTCGTCCTGGCGGGGCTGGATGGTCCCGGTCCATCGAACCACGAAAGGCACCCGCATGGACTCCTCGTAGTGGACGTTTTTGCTGACCTGATCGTGGCTCCCGAGACAGTTCCCATGGTCCGAGGTGAAGACCACGATGGTGTCCTCTTCGAGACCAGACGCTTTCAGCTCCGACAGGATCCGACCGAACTGGTCGTCCACACCCGAGACCTGGGCGAGGTAGTTCTTCAGCTGACGGCGGGCGAGTTGAGCCCCGCTGGTGTTTTCCACCAGGTTCACGTTGTCCCGGTTGATCAGCTCGTCAGACGTCACGTCACCGTACATCTCCAGGTACCGCTCCGGGACTCTCTGGTACGGCATATGGGGTGGGTTCATGGACACCACGAGGGCCCACGGTTTGTCAGGGCTCCGGTATTCGCCACCCTGGTTTCGGATGAACCGGATGGCCATGTCCGCTTCATGTTCGGGGCTCCATTGGTCCACCCGGACCCGCTGGGACCGGGGCGCCTCAGTGGTCCAGTATTCGGGGTGGTCATGGTTGTCGTAGGTGCCGTAGGCATACCAGAAGTCAAAGCCGTGCCGCCGCTCCGGCGGCGTCCACTCATTCCAGGCAAACTCCTCCGAGTTGTTGGACGTGTCCACGTAGGGTTTATGCGGGGAGTCAAGATGCCACTTTCCGATGTACCCCAGGGAATAGCCCTCGTCGTGAAGGACATCGCTCCAGCACCGGGCATCGGCTGGAAGTTCATACCCGTGCTCGGCACCGTTGGTATTGCAGTTGGCCAGGACCCCGTTGGAGTGGGGGTAGAGTCCGGTGAGCATCATTCCCCGGTAGGGACTGCACACCGGGTAGTTGCTCACGGCTTGGGTGAAGGCCACGCCTTCGGTGGCGAATCGATCCAGGTTCGGTGTTATGACCGGGTCCTCCCCCATGAACCCGAGGGCCTGCCCCCGCATCTGGTCGGGAAAGACAAAGAGGAGATTGGGGTGCCGGGTAGAATCCAGCCCACCTCCACACCCGGCCAAGTTCTCCAGGAGGCCGCCGCCGGCAGCGGCAACCATAGACGTCTTGATGAAATCGCGTCGCGTCGTTATGAACATGGTTGGAGAATGTAGTAGCCCTCCGAGCGCAGCGTCCAACCCTCTGCGCGTAATCCCTCCCAGATCCGTCTTTCCTATTCACTTTGCCTTTTCTTCGCATCGGCCCCAAAATCCCCTCTGTCCAAGCTGGTATGCCGGTACCTCCCGATGCACCAGGAGGAGGATCACGATCATGGACCGTCCACCGACCGGACCCGTCAGTCGCCGCACTTTTCTTGCCGGCGCGGCCGTCGCCCTTCCCGCAGCGTATTCCCTAACCCTCCAGGGGTGCGGTGCCGACCCGGCACCGAGCGGAGCGGCAGGCTCCGATAGCCCGGATCCCGTCGTTTCGGACCTCCTGTTCCGGATTTCCCTCGCCGAATGGTCCTTACACCGGACGCTGAACGCAGGGGAGCTGGACAACCTGGACTTCCCTCGAGTAGCCAGGGAGGACTTTGGAATAGAGGGAGTGGAGTACGTGAACTCCTTCTTCAAGGACAAAGCGGAGGACATCGCCTACCTCACCGACCTCATGACCCGGTGTGACGATCACGGGGTTCAGAGCGTTCTCATCATGTGTGATGGTGAGGGAGCAATCGGTGATCCGGATGCCGCTGGACGCACACTGGCCGTTGAGAACCACTACCGGTGGGTGGAAGCTGCCCGGTTTCTGGGCTGCCACTCCATTCGGGTGAATGCCCAATCCCAGGGGAGTCCCGAGGAGCAACGGGAGCTGGCAGCCGACGGGTTGCGGCGTCTCTCGGAATTCGCCGATACCCGTGAGATCAACGTTCTCGTGGAGAACCACGGCGGACTGTCCTCCAACGGCGCCTGGCTTTCCAGCGTGATGCGGTCGGTGGACCACCCCCGCTGCGGGACACTTCCAGATTTCGGCAACTTCAACATCGGGGATGGCGAAACCTACGACCGGTACCGGGGGATCGAGGAGCTCATGCCCTTTGCGAAGGCGGTGAGCGCCAAATCCCACATCTTCGACGACGAAGGGAACGAGGCGGAGATGGATTATTTCCGCATCATGCGCATCGTTCTCGAGGCTGGATACCGCGGATATGTGGGTATCGAGTGGGAGGGAACCGAGATCAGCGAGCCCGACGGGATCCGAGCCACCAAAGCCCTTTTGGAACGGGTCAGAGACACCCTCACCCCGGAGTTCTCGGCCGCAACCGGCTAGAGACCAAAACCGTTGAACCAGGAACAGGGGATGGACTCAGCCACGCGCATGGTTCGGAAAATGGCGGCTCTGGCCGACATGGTGTTCCGGCGTGTGGAGTCCGCCGAGACCACCCCGGAGTCGGTCCCGGTGGGGGACGGGCGCGTCAAGGTCACCTGCAGCCAACCCTCCATGG
>JBDHGR010000367.1:0-5008 GCA_039589815.1 Gemmatimonadota bacterium
GATCGAGCGCGTGGTCCTCAAGCTTGCCGATCACCTAACCGAGCTGTTGAGCGGCAGCGTCGACGTACTCAGTTCCGCCCGTGGGCAGGATCTGCTAACGCTGTCGGGAGATGATCGCTTCCAGGCGTATCACTCCAGCAGTGCTGGCCGTAACCGAGTGATCGCCTGGAATCTGCGTAACGAGTTGTTCCGCGATGCCAGCGTTCGCCGTGCCCTGACGCTGGCGATCGACCGAACGGAACTGTATCAGGTCCTCAACATGCCGGCGGGACTCCCCATCTTCGATGCCCCCCTTTCGGATGGGCAGTATCGTCGTGGGGAAGTGCCCGACCCGCTGCCGTACGATCCCGAGCAGGCGAGACAGTTGCTCCACGAGGCCGGCTGGCGGGATGGCGATGGAGGCGGCGTACGGGAACGCGATGGCAGGCCGTTCCGATTCACATTGCTCACCCCGAGCGGGTGGCCGATGCAAGGGGGAGAACCCGTTTACATTCAGAGTCAGCTCCGGCGAGTGGGAATCACCGTGGAAGTTCAGACGATGGACTGGGCCGTCGTGACGAGGCGGGTGACGGAGAATCAGTTCGATGCCGCGCTGTCCATTGCGAACGCGTCGCTTGACAGCCCCAGGGGGGTCCTGTCGTTCTTTGGCGAGGAGTCCGTCATCGGATACGCCAATCGTGACGTCATCGCGCTCCTTGAGGAGTTAAAGGGCACGATCCACCCCGATGAAGTCGACCGGATCTACCGGCAGCTTGCACGGTTCGTCGGGGCAGACCTACCGGTCACCTATCTTTATCCCGACACCCGGTCCTCGGTCGCCACTCAGCGCGTCCGGGGTTTGAGTGCTCCCTATCGTATCGACGCGCTCATGTACATGGATGAGCTGTGGCTGGAGGGGGAAAGCGAATAGCCCCCTCCGCAACAATCCCCGCTTCCGGGCCCTGCTGGAGAGGTGAAGGTATTCCCGTCTTGATCGTAGACACCAGTGATAGGAATCAGCTGATCAACACGAGGAGGCGCTCGCCCCTGGTCTGTCCGGGAATCGAGAGAGAGGCAGGTCCAATGCAGGATAAGCTGATCTGGCACAGCACTGTGGCGTCTGGCTCCATCGTCCATATCCCGGACCGAACTCAAGAATGTCGACGTTGCCCTCCTTCGGGAGAGTGAGCGTGGGCAGAGCGTAGACGACCGGTGAAGCCAATACTCTTCCTCTGTGTCCTGGCGGCATCCGTCGTTTTCCCGGCTGCCCACCCCGCCGATGCGCAATCCTTTACAGAGCGCGATCGCCGCACGGAATACTCCACGGTCCACGCTATTCAAGCGGAGCTGGCTCCGGAGGTGTGCTCGTTGGCTGGCTTTGAGCAATGTGATCCGATCCCAGTTGACGTATGGACCCGTGCGGAGCTTCGGCGCTGGATGATCGACAACATGGAGCGTGCTTTTCCCGAAGATGAGTGGCTCAGACTCGGGCGATGTCTTTCCGAAATCGGACTGAGCCGGGAAGGCGTGAATCTCCAGGATGAAATCCTCGATCTGTTTGTGAGTCAAGCTGGGGCCGGCTACAACGCCTCGCTTGGCAGTTACGTTTCCCTCCTGGATGTTCCGTCCCGGATGAAGTCGTCCTCCTTCCGGAGGATGGTCATCGCCCACGAGCTCACCCACGCTTATCAGGATCAGACCGTTGACATGGAAGCCGTTCATCTGGCTGACCTGTCGAGTCTGGATCGTGCTTTTGCTCATCGCGCAGTTTTCGAGGGGATGGCTTCGGTGGTGATGTACTCCCTGGTGCAGGGTGTGCCATTGAGTGACCTACCTGACGTGAGCGCATACATGAGGGACACATTCGTCAGATCTCCGGAAGATCTCTCTGGTGCGGATTCCGAACCACCGCCGCATATCCTGGTCCAGCACCTGTTCGAGCCTTATGTCGAGGGCACCTCTTTCGTCCAACACATCCTTCAGGCTAGGCCAGACAGACCTCTGGTATCTCTTCTCACCCGGATGCCGCGGTCAGGAGAACAGATCCTCCATCCCGAGAAATACCTGTCTTGGGATCTCCCCACCTCAATTGACCTCTCCAGAATCAGAAGTGTGCTTCGGGGTGACTGGCAGGAATTCCACCAGAATGAGATTGGAGAGCAGGATCTCAGGCTCCTTTTTTCTCTTCATGGATCGACACCTGAAGTGGCCGCTCGGGCTGCCGCTGGCTGGGACGGATTCTCACTCATTGGTTTTCTCGACCAGAACGGTTCTCTCGCCTTGGTGGGCGTCTCGGCCTGGGACAGTTCGGAGGATGCGGGTGAGTTCTCGGCTCTCTTCGACGGAATCCTCTCGAAGCTGCATGGAGACGGAGGGTATGGACTCATACGAAAAGACAACCGGGTGTCGTTCGCGATAGGCTTCGGCAGAGATCTGACCGAAAAGATCCTGAATCGGAAGTGACGGTCTTCGGCTCGTCAAGCCACAGGCTAGCCTATCAAGAGGTTACCGGGGCTTGTCCACCCTATTCCACCCGACTCCACCCCCTCGTACCCGGTAAAGGGTTTCCCTTCCCGCGGCGTTGTTGCATGGCTCGGGAATGAGCGCAGATTCCCCCCTCCCCCCAGGCTGTTCTCACCCCACTTTGACGCTGTCGGGCATCCCTAGCCTGGTCATCGTGTTCAGGATCTTGCAGCCGAGCTGCACCTCGGTCCGTTGTCCATCGACGGTTCGCCTCCTCATTCCTCTACCGATGATCGTTTTGCATCGGTCAATGGTGTTCTCGACCATGGCGCGCTTTGTGTATCCCGACCGTTTGTGCCACTCGCGACGACCGAGTCGGCGTATGGAGCGGATGTTGCGGTTCCTCTCCCTCAGAGCCGGCGACGGTCTCGGGCTCAGCTGGGCGGTGCGTCCAGGTGGAATGAGCACCCTCACGGCTCGGCCTTCACCTTTCTTTTGCGCCGCCTCGTAGACGCCCAATGCATCGTAGGCACCGTCTGCCGAAGTGGAAGGCGGAAGGCCATGCGGATCGTGAGTGCTGCCTCGATGGCCATATCCGCATAGGTGCACTGGCCCCCTTGCCACTGGGAACGGCCAGCCAGGCATCGAGCGCCGCATCTGAGAGCGAGGCAGTCAGGTCGCCAAGGCTCTGAAGGCTGGCCTGGCAGTCAGCCCAATTTCGAAGCCAAAACCGAAACCTCGTATCGTTGTACTGACTCCGTTTCGAGGGCGGATCACCACCATCTTGTGGCGAAGCCCGGAGCCAGGCACCAAGGCCGTTCGCGTTCGGCCTACCTCGCTTTCCAGGCCGCCAGGACCTCGGCTTCCCGCTCAGGTGTCAGGGGAAAGCGGACGCTCTCCCGCCGCTGGGCCGGCACCCGGTCCGAAAGCCACCAGTCCCGGACGTCCAGGTGGGTTTCGGCCAGCGATCTCATGGTCAACCCGTGGGCCAGCGCCCTGTCGATGTTGAGGCTGGTGTACCCCAGCTGAGGGCCGTCCAACAGAACCCATGGGACGATGAAGAAGAGACGGTGCTGCTGGAGGAACTCGTAGTCGTCCACCCAGGTGAACTCCACGGGGGCGCCGGTGCAGAATCTGAGGCCGTGGAGGAAATCCTCCTGGGTCATGGGTGATGCGGGCCCGGCGATGTTGAAGATCCCCCCTGCTTCAGTCTCGAAGAGGTGGATGGTGAAGGCTGCCAGGTCAGCTACGTCCATGAGCATGACCGGATCGGTCCTGCGGCCCATGGCCAGGACCTCCCCTCCTCGCTCCATCCTCTCTACCCAGAAGTTGTGCCGGTCCATGGTTTCACCCGGGCCGGTGAAGTGCTGGGCCCGGGCGATGATGGCCCGGTCCCCGAAGTATTTCTGTGCCTCCATTTCGCCCAGCGTCTTCATGACCCCATAGGCCGCACTCCCGTCCCTTCCGTTGGACTCATCCACCGTGAGAGGCTGGACCGTCTCGTCGATATTGGTGGTGAGGTATGGGTAGTAGACGCCGGTGGACGAGATGAAGAGGTACCGGTCCACGGCGTCACTCAGCAGCGAAGCCGAGTCCCGGGTCCACTCCCATTTTCGGGTCGAGTTGTCCAGAACCGCATCCCACTCGCGTCCCTCAAGGGCAGTGAGGTTGTCCTCCCGGTCGCCGATGAGGTGCTCCACATGCTGGAAATCCTCGGTGTGGACGATGGGCTGGGTGAGGCCCCGGGTGAAGATGGTGATCTCGTGACCCCGCTCCAGGGCATGGTGAATCTGGTAGGGCCCCAGGAAGTTGGTCCCACCCAGGATCAGGATCTTCAGCGGTTTGTCGGCTCGGGCCACGGGCGCTGCCTGGGCTCCGGTTTCCAGAGGGTTCGGAGCCTCTGCCCCGAGAGCATCCACGGGCCCCAAAGCGAGGGAAGTGCTGGCGACCAGAGATGTCCGGAGGAAATCGCGACGGGTAGAGGACATGACGTGATCCTTTTCGGCTCCCCGTCGGCCCACGGGGGGTCGGGGGGCTGGGGGGTGATATCGGCGGCCTTCCGGCTGAAATATAAGCCCTGTTGTTGGACCAGAGGGCCATCCCTCGGGAACCTTCATCTATGGTTTGACGCCCCGTGGTCCGGGAAAACTCCATCCGTGCGGATTCTTCGGGCAGCTGGTCACTCACGGCGGGGCCGATATGCCTTCGCTTGACTCGTCCTCCGCGAAAACCTCATCCGCCTTGCAGTTGTTGACTTCTTGACCTTCGTCCACCGAACCGTGAAAGGCCATTGATTTAACAACAGGCGGGGTTTTCGCCACCCACAGGTGCCTCCATACGCGGTCAAGTCAGGAGGAACGGCCTCTGGTTCAGGGCCTGTCGCCGATATCCGAAGCGTTACCTCCTCCCAAAAGTCCTTGCCTCACCTGGCTCCCGGCCTCACACTGCTCGAAACCACTGTTTCCGGACAGGGACTCCTAGTGCGAGAGGAGTATGCCGTGCGTTCTTGGTTCCTTTGCGCCCCTCGTCTAGCTCTGTTGGTGGTTATCGCCCTTTCCGCACCTTT
>JBDHGR010000368.1:0-5000 GCA_039589815.1 Gemmatimonadota bacterium
GCCGGGACTTCAGCCAAGATGGGGAAGAAAGTTGCCATGTAGCCGACGAAGGCCACCGAGATGGCTGCATTCCCCGACCAGATGCTGATCCAATACCCCCACGCCACCAGAAAGGCAGCGAGGTCCCCCAAGCCTCTGCGGGTATAGGCGTAAGGCCCACCCGCAGCGGGCATCATCCTTCCCAACCTCGCCAACATCAGAGCAACCGTGATGGCTCCGGCGGCTGTGAAGAGCCATCCCAGAATGCTGATGCCGCCGTATGGCGCCAGGGAAGAGGGGAGGAGGAAGACGCCAGACCCGACCATGTTTCCCACCACCAGTGCGATGGCGATCAAGAGCCCGAGCTGGTGGGGGCTTTTCATCGGCTTGGGCTCGCTGACAGATCCTACCACAAGCTTCCGAGCGCCACCGTGATGGCCTCGCCGTTGACGCCGCTCGACTCCTCTGATGCGAGAAAGCCGATGGTGTGTGCCACCTCCTGCGGCGTGGCGACGCGGCCCGGTGGATAGATGGCCGCGCGCTCCTCCCACACCTGCTCGGTGGTGATGCCGCGTTCCTCCGCCTCCGAGCGCGCCGAGCGCTCGGCCATCTTCGTGCGGACCCATCCGGGTAGGACTGCGTTGGATGTGACGCCGTACGGGCCCCCATCCTGTGCCACAGAGCGCATCAACCCCAGCAGCCCGTGCTTGGAGCTGGTGTACGCGCTGCCGGCCCGCTCGGCCACCTGGCCGGCCGTTGAGCTCGTGTACACCAGGCGCCCGTAGCCGCGCTCAACCATGCCGCGTAGCACCAACCGCGAGAGGTGAAAAGGCCCGTCCAGATTGACCCGCATCGTTTCGTCCCACACCTGAGGGTCCTGCTCCCAGATCACTCGCTCGTGCGCCGAACCGATGCCGTGGTTGCACACGAGGATCTCGATGGGCCCCAGCCGCTGCTCGGTTTCCGCGACCGCCGAGGCGCAACCGTCTGGCGTGCCCAGATCCGCCACCGCGTACTCGAAACCCAGCGTAGCAAGTTCCTGTTCGCTCCGCGCCGCTCCCATCACGCGGGCGCCCCGCGCAGCCAGCAACTCTGCGGTGGCGCGCCCGATTCCGCGGCCCGCACCCGTGACCAGGGCCACCCTTTCCGCGACTCCCGCCATGTCCTGACCCTCCCCAGGCCGTCCTGCCCCTGACACAGTGATCTGATATTCTCGAGGGTGGTGATTGTAAGGGCCGTACGGGATGTTGGGGAGGGTGGACTCCAAGGGTGAGGGGTTGGAACGGAAGGGAGATGTGGGAAAAGGATTTCGGGTGCGTCTCCGGCGGAGCTCCTGCGGACCTCGGATTGCCTCCCCCTAAACGCAGAGTACCTTGGACGTCCGCTTGGAGGCCTCTGCTCGTTTGGTCTCAGGAGCTTGTCGGGGCTTTTCTCCGGAGGAATGAGAATGAAAAAGATCGTTGGATTCTCTGCCCCTCTGCTGGCCGCCGGCCTGCTCTCATGCCCTTCCTCGCCTACGGGCGAAAGAGGAGGTGGCCGATCCGGTTCTTTTTTCGGGCGTGGCAGCGGGTACCGCCGATCCAGCCCCCAATTCGGGCCTGAGATGGCGCGAGATCGGGCCGTGGAGAGGTGGACGGTCTCGCCGCCGGGGGGTAAGCAATGCGCCGCGGGCCCCGGAACCAGGCATGGGACTGCCGGCGGGGGAATGGGTTTGCCGGGTTGCGCCTCGGACCCCAGGTAGTTCTCCCCGGTTGGGAACGGACTGAGCCCTGAGCGGTATCCAGGGATGAAGGGAGGTTCGCATGAAGAAGGTTGTTTTAAGTGCTGCCCTGGCTCTCGGGTTCGGTCTCATTCAGGCCTGCGCTGGGAGCGCGACCGTGCCCAACGCTCAACCTACCCCACAAGACGAAGCTGACAGGGGGTACGGCGAACAACCGGATGAGCAGGTTGCGGGTGCCGTGGTATCGCTGGAGTCGGAGGAGGAGAGCGGGGGTCATTTCGCGACCATGGTGGACATGCTCCGGGGCCGCGTGGCCGGCCTGGAGATTACGGAAACCCCGAGCGGGGAGATCAGCATCAGGATCCGGGGTGATCAATCCATCTACTTCAACGACGAGCCCCTCCTTGTGGTGAACGGAGTGCCGGTCGCTCGTTTCAGTTTCTCCTCCACCTTGCGGTCCATGGATCCCAGGGATGTCCAGAGCATCCAGGTCCTGAAAGACACGGGCTCTACCGCTTTTTACGGAACCAGGGGCGCCCACGGCGTGATCCTTATCCGGTTGAAGCGGTCCTGAGCAGCGTGGAAAGGCCCGCCGGGCCGGTGCCGGACGGGGCCACGATCCCACTCGCTGAAGCTTTGATCAGTATCCCGCCGAACGCCGGCTCCAGGCTGCGTTCCAGGTAGATGGCGTTCAGAATGCCCTGCTGGATGACCCCATCCGTCTCCAGGACATACGACGAGAAATTGGCCCGGGCCCTAACCTGGTTGAGATACACTCTCGTAAACCGTCGAGAGGAAACCCACCCATGGAACCGTTAGTAAGACCGCACCTCCGCGTCCTTACGAACGAGCAGATAGAATTCGTTCACGCCCGTTCCCTCGACGTCCTCTTTCGAGCGGGAGTCCGGGTGGACTCCCCAAGGGCGGTTGAAGTCCTTCTGGCAGCAGAAGGCGTTCGCCTCTTGGAAGACTCATCCGGGGAAGGGAATCGGGTGATTTTCGAAGGGGAGTTGGTGAACTGGGCCATCGGGAGTGCTCCGGCCACCGTCGATGTCTATGGGAGGGGGGGGGATCTGGCGTTTCGTATGGGGGAAGGGCGCGCCCGCTTCGGCATCGGCGCCACCAACCTATTCTTCCAGGATCCCCTCACCGATGCGGTGGAGCGCTTTTCCAGAGATCATATGGCGGTTTCTACCCGGCTGGGCCACGGGTTGGCCAACATCGACATGATCTCCACCGTTGGAGTAGCGCAGGACTATCCGCCTGAAACGTCAGATCTATACGCGACCCTGGAGATGGTCGCGAACACGACCAAGCCCTTGGTTATACTGATATCCGCAGACCACCTGTTTTCGCCGGCACTGGACCTCCTGGAAAGACTGGTGCCGGGTATGGAGGAGAAGCCCTTCGCAATCCCTTATCTGAATCCGGTTACACCCCTGATCCTCAATGAGGGGACGGCCGAGAAGCTCATGGCCACCGTGGAACGTGGGCTGCCGGTGGTTTATTCCAATTACAGCATGGCGGGGATGTCCACACCCGTCACGGCAGCGGGGACCCTGACCCTTTTGAATGCCGAGCTGTTGGCGGGCCTCGTCCTGGCCCAGCTGATTCGGCCTGGGGCCCCGGTGATCTTGGGAAGCCTCCCAGCTTTCTTCGACATGAGGAAGCTGCAGGACTTTTTCGATCCCCATTCGATGCTGCTTAATCTGGCCTGTGCAGAGATGATGGCCCACTACCATCTGCCCCACGCCGGCACGTCCGGGGCCGGAATCGGCTGGGGCCCCGACCTTGCCGCCGGCGGCCAGATCTGGATGAACCACATTCTGAGTCTCATGGGCACCGCGGGAATGGTTCCCGCTGTCGGAGGGAATCTGGGATCCAAGGCCTTTTCGCCCGCTCTTGCAGTCTACTCCAATGACGTGATTGGCCAGGCTGTGCGGTTGAGCGAGGGGTTCCCTCTGAGTGATAGCAAGTTGGACTTGGCCACGGTCCTATCTCAGGGTCCCGGCGGGAATTTCCTCCAGTCTGAGCTGACCTTAATATCCTTCCGGGAGGCCTACTATGAGAGTGAGCTCATGCCGCGCCTCAGCCTGGAAGAATGGGAAAACAAGGGCCGGCCACGGTTCGAAGACCTGTTACGGGAACAGACCTACCAACTCCTGGAGGACCAGGAGGTGCTGGAGGACCACGACGAGCTCATCGCCGAAGGCGAGGCCTTTATCAAAACCTCAGGTCAGGAAACGTAGTCCTTGCCACCCCGCCGAGAGCGGCTTTCCAGTTCACACGGTGAAGGTTGTGTTCGCATCTTTTGTGGCTACATACTGGGGGGATTCCGCATGAAAAGTAAACGGACGCGTGAAGCCCGGTCCGCGCCGGGTCCCCGTCGGGAAAGAGGAAAAATATGGGACGAGTGACCACCGACTCCATCACCCTACTCCGCACCCTTGCTCTGGTTCTGCTTTCATCATGTGGCCCGGCAACCACGGGGGGGGGTGGCTCGAGCCAACCACAGCCCCTTCAGCCTATGGCGATGGCACCCAGCCTTGGTGAGGCCGCTCAACCCGTCACCGAGATCTTCACTACCGATGTGCCTCTGGAGTTTGTCCTGGCCAGTGACTTCGACCAGCTCGCAAAGGACCGGAGCCAGGAGACGGAGGACCGACCAGCCCGACTCCTCATCAGGGACCGGGGTGGAGAGGCCGTGGAAATCCCCATGCAGGTGAGGACGAGGGGGATTTTCCGGTTGCGGAGGGGCACGTGTCCCGATCCTCCTCTCCGTTTGAACCTTCCCGAAACCCGCCCACAGGGGACCGTTTTGGACGGTCAGGACAAACTGAAGCTGGTGACACATTGCCGGGACTCCGACAGTTATGAGCAGAACCTTCTGGAAGAGTACCTAGCTTACCGGATCTACAATCGACTCACGGACATCAGCTTCAGGGTGCAACTGGCCAAGATCACGTACCTGGATACCAGCGGGAAGAACGAGCCGGTCACCAGAATGGCCTTCCTCATCGAAGACGAGGATGCCATGGCCGAGCGCCTGGCCGGAATGATGATCGAGACCCCTGCAGCGAGACACTCGGACTTCGTCCTGGACCAAATCAGCCTCATGTATCTTTTTCAGTTCATGGTTGGAAACGTGGATTGGGGGGTTGGGGCCAGTCATAACGTCAAGATTCTTCTCAAGGACGGGGAGTACTTCCCCATTCCCTATGACTTCGACTGGACGGGATTGGTGGACGCCCCTTACGCCGAACCGAATGCCTTGACCGAGTCGTTTCACAATTCCGTGAGG
>JBDHGR010000369.1:0-4985 GCA_039589815.1 Gemmatimonadota bacterium
CCCGGTAAGCACCTCGTCGTCCTCCGGAAGGAAGATGGGGTTGTCCCCTACGCCGTTGATCTCGATCTCGAACTGTCTCCTGGCGTGGGCCAGGTGATCCCTTGCCGCGCCGATGACCTGGGGAGAGGAACGCAGGGAGTAGGCGTCCTGGACCCTGGTCTCCATCTCTCCCGTCAAGAGGTCCGATTCCTCCATCACCCGCCGGATATTCCGGGCAGAGGTCACCGCCCCGGGGAAACCACGAAGGGAATGAAGCCGCTCGTCGTACGGCTTCATGTTCGCCTTCAACGCCTCCAGCGTCATGGCGCAGGCGATCTCTGTTTGGCCCAGGAGCCGTTCGGCGTCCAGGAGTTGGAGGCAGCCCATGCCGGTCAGGAGGTTCGAGCCATTGATTATGGCAAGTCCGTCCCGAGCCCGAAGGCCCGGTATCGGAACGCCCGCCCGGTCCATGGCTTCCCGGGACGGGAGCCGCTCACCCCGATAGAAGGCCTCCCCTTCCCCCATCAGGCAGAGTGCGATCTGGCTCATGGGTGCCAAGTCGCCGCAAGCGCCCACACTGCCCTTTTCGCACACCACCGGGGTCACATCAGTGTTCAGGAGGGCCACGAGAGTTTCAGTGATCTCGGGACGGCAGCCTGAGTGCCCCTGGCTGTGGACCGATATCCTCCCGAGTATCGCCGCCCGGACGTCCTCTTCGGAGACCGGTTCGCCGATTCCTGCAGAGTGGTTGTATATGAGGTACTTCTGAAACTGGCGGACCTGCTCTTCGGAAAGGACCACTTCGGAGAACTCTCCGATGCCGGTGTTGACCCCATACATGATTTCGCCGGCCTCGATCTTCTTTTCCAACATATCACGACAGGATCTGATCCGGGCCAAAGCCTCCTTCGTCAAACCGACGACGACACGGTCGCGGGCCACCCGTTCGACGTCTTCCAGCGTGAGAGGGGAGTCTCCTATTTGGAGGGTCACTATTTTTCTCCGACTGACTGAAGAAAATGAGGGGAACCGGCCACCGCCTCCGGGCCCTGGGCTTCTTGGGAACCTACTCCTTTACCGAAGGGTGCGCATGGAGGAACCGGGCGGAAGAAGAGAATGATGTAAACTCTCCTTCCGACCTTTGGGTCGGGGTTACCTTTCCTGAGTTTCGAGTCCCATTGTCCCGATCCTGTGAAACCCTATGAACCGATCAAATCGCCTGCTTTCATATCCGAATCTCTTGGGCTCTCTGTTTCTCATCTCCACCATGTCTTCGGGCTGGGCCTGCCGACCTCCAGGTGAAGATGAGCCTGCCGGATCGCCGGAACCTGAGAAGCCTGAGGCACGAATCGTCGCCATCGGGGATCTGCATGGCGACTTGGGGGCTGCCCGGGCGGCCCTCCGGTTGGCGGGAGCCATCGGTGAAGAGGACCAATGGATCGGTGAGGATCTGGTGATCGTCCAGACAGGGGACATCCTGGATCGGGGGGATGACGAAGCCGAGATCATCGAGTTGTTCCAGAGCTTGACGGCGGAGGCGGAAGCAGCCGGGGGCGCCGTCCACATACTGAATGGGAACCATGAGATCATGAACTCCTACCTGGATTACAGGTATGTGACGGAGGGTGGGTTCATGGAGTTCGAAGGGATCGCGGAACTGGATCCTTCCGATTCCCTCATGGCCTCCCTCGAGCCTGCTCATCGGGCCCGGGCCGCGGCTTTCCGCCCTGGAGGGCCACTCGCTCGGCAGATGGCTGACCAGCCCCTGACCCTGGTCCTGGGTGGAACGCTCTTCGCCCATGCCGGGATCCTCCCCGAACACCTCGATCTGGGCCTCGACAGCATGGAGGCAGATGTCAGGGCCTGGCTACTGGCCGAAGCCCCTCAACCTGAGTGGATTCGGGGCGACCGGAGCCCCGTGTGGAACCGGGTCTATTCCGGCGAACCCACCCCCGAAACTTGTGATACTCTAGGGGTGGTGTTGGAAAGGCTTGGCCTGGAACGGATGGTGGTAGGCCACACCGTACAGGACGCGGGGGTGACCGCCTACTGTGGAGGCCGCCTCTGGTGCATTGATGTCGGCTTGGCTGCCCACTACGGTGGAAGGCCCGAGGTGCTCGAGATCAGGGGAGATGTGGTGAAGTCCTTGCGCTCGTTCCCCTCCTCCTATTGATTCGTCCGGCTCTCTTTCTTCCAGGCCCCCCGCGGCAAGGCAGGGGCCTCCACTGAACCCGATGAGGTGCCCATGCCCAGCGACGACGCAAACTGTTTGGTGTGCAAAAGGACTTCGGCTGAGATCCCATTGATCTCTTTCCGCTACCAGAACTCCGACCTCTTCATTTGCCCCCAACACCTACCCATCCTCATTCACGATCCGACGAAGCTTGCGGAGGTCCTGCCTGGTGCGGGTGGTTTTGAACCGGCGGGTCATAACGACTGAAGCCGTCTTTCTGCCCTGCGTGATTGGAGTGGTCAAAAAGGGCCATTCGGGGCCCATCTGCAACCGACCGACACATTTTCGCGTCCCATGCGTATTAGATTCCTGATGCGGGCGGCCTGCCGTCCTTCTCCTATTTCCTGAAAACTAGGGTCCTGGCCCATGGCCAGACTCGGGCCCCTCTCATTCTTTTTTGGGAAGCCCCGGTGTTGAAGGCGATTCGAGACGATATGTTTTGTCAGAAATAGATTCCCGGCGACCCCGATTCTCTTCAAGAGGGGTCCTATCTCAAGAGGGTACCGCGATGTGGCTCAGACGTTTGATCGACGAGATTCACCGGCGCTCCGTCTGGCAGGTTCTCGGGAGCTACGCGGTGGTGGCTTGGATTATTCTCCAGCTCGCGAAGACGCTTGAGGGTCTGATCGGACTTCCGTTCTGGTTTGGGCCAGCTACCGTCGTGGTCGTCCTCCTGGGGTTCCCGGTTCTCCTCATCACTACTCTCACACAGGGTGGGTTCAAAAAGGAGGATCTGCTCGAGTCTGGATATCAGGACAGCGCCGACGGGGGTGACGCCTCGCTCTCCTCGTGGGCTCCGCTGGAGGCTCGTCCGATCAGGGATGCTCTCAACTACGTTTTCACCTGGCGAAATGCCTTGGCCGGGGGTGTGGTCATGGCGGTCCTCCTGGGGATCGGCACGGCCGGGTATTCAGGGTCTCGCTCCCTTGGGATTGGTCCGTGGGGCTCCCTTCTTGCCAGCGGCGTCTTCGATTCCTACGAGAACCTCATCCTCGCGGATTTTGAAGACCGGACCGCCGACGGTACCCTTGGGGAGACCGTGTCAGCCCTCATCCGCATCGACCTGAGCCAGTCGAGTTCTGTGCACCTTCTGGAGAGGACCGAGTTGTCCCAGGGCCTGGTCCGGATGCAATTGGACCCCTCCGCCCCCATGACCCAGGAGGTGGCTGTGGAATTAGCCCAAAGGGAGGGTGTGAAGGCCGTGGTCTCCGGAGAGGTCCTTCCCCTTGGACCGGGGGCGGTGGTTTCCACCCGGTTGGTTGCGGCGGGTTCGGGTGAAACCCTTGTGGCCTTGAGGGAAACAGCCCGGACCATCGATGGCGTTCCGGATGCGGTGGATCGTCTGTCGGCGCAATTGAGAGCGCGAATTGGGGAGTCCCTTCGGAGTATCCGGGGGGATCCACCGCTCGGCGAGGTTACCACTGGATCCCTGGAGGCCCTTCGGAAATACGTGCAGGCGGACTGGGCCCTCGACATGGGGGACATCTCCACAGCCGAGGCCCTGGTGGGTGAGGCCATCGCTCTGGACTCCACCTTTGCCATGGCTTACCGGAAGCTTGGGGTAATCCTCTCAAACCAAGCCCGTGACCCAGAGGAGGCCCGGGACGCGTTCACCAAAGCCTATGAAGGGCGGGATCGCCTTCCCGATCGGGAGCGCCTGTTGGCGGAGGCGGCCTACTACACCTATGTGACCGAAGACTTGGACGCCGCCGTTCTAGCCTATGAAACGGTCCTGGCTATCCACCCCTCAGATGGGATCGCTGGGAACAACCTGGCAGTTCTCTATGGAGAGCGGGACGAGATGGAGAAAGCTGCCGGTCTTTACCTGGCTGCTATCGATCGGGGGCACGCCCCGGCCGTGAGTTACACCAACGCGGTTTTCACCCTCTTCGGCGTCGGGCAGGCGGACTCGGCCTCCACCATCCTGGCCCGTTTCCGGGAGACCTATCCGAATCATCCGCAGGCCATCCAGTATTCAGCGGCACTGGCCAGCGCCCAGTTCGACTACGATGAGGCCGAAGGCTCGGTTCGCCGGTTGCTGGAAGGTGTGGATGGTAACCCTCGCATGGAGTTGTGGGCCGAAGCGGAGCTGGCCAGCTACGCCATGGTGAGGGGGCGGGTGAGCGAGGGGACCGAGCGCATCCGCAGAGTCTACGGTATGCAGGAACAGGTGGGAACCCGGTTAATCGAGTTCCCCGAGCCGGTTTTCGAGGCTTTCCGTGAGGCGACCCTCCAACTCCATTTCATGGATGATCCAGTGGGGGCGGTCCGGGCCCTGGACCATGCACTGGCCGAACCCGAGGTGGCGGAGGTTCCGCCCGAAAACCCGGCTTGGTTGGAGCTGGCAGGCCTCTACGCCCAGGCTGGTCGCCCCGACAGGGCACGGGAGGTCCTGTCCGACTTCCAGGCTGGAGGACCGGCTGACGCGGAGGCCGACGAGGACCTTCTGGCTGGGATCACCTTCACAGAGGCAGCGATCGCGCTGG
This sequence comes from Gemmatimonadota bacterium, assembly GCA_039589815.1. Classification (GTDB taxonomy): domain Bacteria; phylum Gemmatimonadota; class Gemmatimonadetes; order Longimicrobiales; family Gaopeijiaceae; genus JABDNZ01. The sequence goes on from JBDHGR010000369.1 coordinate 4,699, forward strand.
CAGGAGGTGACCCGGATGAGGCCATCCGCCTCTATCAGGAGGGTCGATTCCGGGTCCCGAGGTGTTACTTCTGCGGGCTCCCGGAATTGGGTGAGGCTTTCGAGGCGGCGGCTTTGCCCGATTCGGCGGTGGCCAGCTACGAGGAATACCTGGGGGTCAAGGGCCTCTTCCGATCCCAGCAAGACAACACGAGGCTACATAGGGTTTTGCTGGGCCTTGGGCGGTCGCACGAGGCTCTTGGTGAACCGGAACGGGCCGGGGACTATTACCAGTGGCTCTACGAACTC
>JBDHGR010000370.1:0-4960 GCA_039589815.1 Gemmatimonadota bacterium
AGGAGAAGGGAATCTCCCCTCGGGAAGTACCGGCAGCCCTGGTGGCCAGCCACGGTCCCTTCACCTGGGGGAAGGACCCTCACGAGGCTGTAAAGCACTCGGTAATCCTGGAGTTCGTGGCCCGAATGGACGCGGATCTCAGGGGCTTTCACGCGGCTCAGGACCGTCCTTCCCCGGTTCTGGTGGACAAACATTTTCTCAGGAAACACGGCACCGACGCCTATTACGGACAGAGGTAACGGGCTCCGGCTCCGGACCGGCCCGGAACGATCGGGCACCGGGTTCGGACCGGCCCCGGAACTCTGAGGAGTTTCGACCATGAGACCGATCACTCGACAGGCCATCTACCTCGCCTTCGGGCTCATCGCCGCATTCCCCGCCATCCTCCTCGGTCAGGGCCGGGGTGGAGGTGGAGGTGCGCCCCGTGTCACCCAGCCCGGCCCCCTCGAGTGGGAATACATGGGCCCTCCCAGCTCCGGTCGGTTTTCCGCCGTGGCCGGGATCCCCGGAGATCGGGGCACCTACTACCTGGGCGCAGCTTCCGGAGGCGTATGGAAGACCACCGACGCCGGGGAGACCTTCCGGCCTACCTTCGACGACCAGTCCTCCCAGGCCATCGGGAGCTTGGCCGTAGCTCCCTCAAACCCCGACATCGTGTGGGCCGGGACGGGCGAGGCATGGGCCATCAGGGACGCCGACGTGTGGGGAGATGGCATTTACAAGTCCGTGGACGCCGGGGAAAGCTGGACCCACATGGGCCTCATCGAAACAGGGCGCATCGGGCGCATCCTCATCCACCCCGTCGATCCCAACGTGGTCTATGCCTGTGCCCTGGGCCTGACCACCGGCCCCCAACAAGAACGGGGTGTATTCCGGACCCGGGACGGGGGGGAAAGCTGGGAGCAGGTCCTATTCGTCGACGAGGATACCGGGTGTTCCGGCCTCTCCATGGACGCAAACAACCCGGACATCATCCTCGCTGGCACTTGGGACGTCTGGATGCAGACCTGGGTGATGCATTCAGGCGGACCCGGCGGGGCTGTCTTTATTACTCGGGACGGCGGGGACAATTGGGTTCGCCTGGGTGAGGAGAATGGGCTTCCCCGCTCCCCAGTGGGAAAAATCGACGTGGCCATCGCCCCGTCGGATTCGGACCGGATGTATGCCCTCATCCAGACCGCTGCCCAAGGCTCGGTGTGGCGCACCGACGACGGGGGCCGGAGCTGGAGGGTGGTGAGCTGGGATCGAACCCTCATCGGGAGGGCAGGCTTCTACATTCGCATCGCCGTGAACCCAGACAACGCCGATGAGGTCGTGGTCATGAACTCGTCTTCCCACCGCTCGGTGGATGGGGGCCTCACCTGGCCCCTCCGGGCCGGGGGGTGCGGGGACTGCCACGACATATGGATGGATCCCACGGATGGGAACCACTGGGCCGTTACAGGTGACGGCGGAGCCGGGTGGACCTGGAACCACGGAGAGCAATACAACACACACCGCCTTCCCATCGGCCAGATGTACCACATGTGGATCGATAATCAGGTGCCCTACTGGATCTACAGCAACCGTCAGGACGACGGGACCATGCGAGGGCCCAGCGACACGCCCGTCAACGTGGACAACGTCCCCTACTACTCCGACCCCGACGCCACGGTCGGTTTTGGTAGCCGGCGCGGAGGCGCACCACCTGCCGGAGGCGGGCGGGGCGGCTTCGGAGGGGGAAGAGGCGGAGCACGCGGAGGAGGCGGCACCGCAGCCTGGCAAACCAGCATAGGAGGGTGCGAGTCCGGATTCACCATCCCCCTCCCGAATAACCCGGACATCATCTGGGCCACCTGCTACGGGAACCAGGTGACCCGGTTCGACAACAACATCGGGTCGGCCCGGTCGGTGAGCCCTTGGAAGCACATCCTGGATCATGAACCCATGGGCCTGAAGTACCGGTGCCACTGGACGCCTCCACTGGCCATCGATCCCTTCGAAGAAGAAACGGTCTACTACGGCTGCAACGTCATCTTCCGGACCCGGAGCCAGGGACAGAGCTGGGATGTCATCTCACCGGATCTCTCCACCCAAGACCCGGAGCGTATCGCCTGGTCGGGAGGGATTCCCGGGGCCGATCCACCCTTCGCCATCGGAGATAACCTGGGACAGTTTTACGGGGAGGTGGTCTTCGCCATCGCGCCTTCGAAGCTGGAGCAGGGGCTCATCTGGGCGGGAACCAACGACGGCCTGGTATGGATAACCCGGGACGGGGGGGACGACTGGACCCGGATCTCCGACAACGCCTCCGGATTGGCCGAGTGGGGGACCATCCGGAAAATCGAGCCGTCGGCCTTCGATCCCGGGACCGCTTACGTGGTGGTGGACTACCACCTCATGGACGACCGCAGGCCCTACCTCTACAAGGTGACGGACTACGGCCGGAGCTGGACCAACGTCACCGGAAACCTTCCAGCGGATCACCCTCTTGACTACGTCCTTTCCATGGCGGAGAACCCGAACCGGGAGGGGATGCTCTTCGCTGGGACCGGCCATGGGTTCTACTACACCATGGACGACGGGGAACATTGGACCCAGCTCCAGGATGCCCTCCCCGCTTCCCCTGTGACCTGGATCATGGTGGAGCCTCGTTATCACGACGTGGTGATCTCAACCTACGGCAGGGGCCTCTTCGTGCTTCGGGACATCACCCGCCTGGAGCAGGCGGACCAGGTGCCTGAGGGAGCCGAGGTGTACCTCTACGCTCCCCGCCCCGGATTCCGGCAGGCGCGAAGGGGGAGCGCTGAGTTCCTCTTTTCCCTCTCGCCCGCCCAGGAGGGAGCTGTCACGATCGAGATCCTGGATGGCAGCGGTCAGGTGATCCGAAGCATCGAAGCTGAGGGTCGAGCAGGCCTCAACACCGCACGATGGGATCTCATGTACGAGGGTCCAGCCCAGGTGGAGCTCAGGACCATCCCACCCTACAACCCCCATATCTGGGAGGAAGCCCGGTTCCTGGGGGAGGAGACCCGGCCCATCATCCACTGGGGGATCAGCGGACCCCAGAGGCGGGGTCCCATCGGAAGCCCCGGCCAATACACCGTTCGTTTGACCGCCGGTGGGGAGACCGTTACCCGGCCCTTTACCGTTTTGAAGGACCCTTACGTTACCACCTCCACGGACGACATGGCCCTCTCCACAAGAACCCAGGTCCGGATCCGGGATGGGATGAACCGGACCGTGGACATGATCAACCGTTTGGAGGTCATGCGAAAACAGATCCAGGATCTGCAGGCTGCTCACGCCGGCGACGAGGCGGCTCTTGGCGCCCTCACCGAGCTGGGGCGGAAGATGTTCGACGCGGAACTCCACTTCCTCTCCACCACCGACCTCCACTCTGACGACAAGTGGTACGTGGAGGGGTACAAGGTCTACATGCAGTACATCTGGTTGTCGGGTGAGGTGGCGCTGGGAGCCGGGGATGTGCAGGGAGGAGCCGAGTACCGCCCGACCGACGCGGCCATGGAGTGGCTCGGAAACATCGAGGCCGAGCTGGCCGCGGGCGCAGAAGCCTTCGAGAGCATCATCCGGGAGGCCGTGCCGGCTTTCAACCGCCGGTGGGAGGGGACCATCCCGGAGATTGTGGTTCCGCCTACGGAGTCCGGGGTCCCCTGACTTTGGGACCCAGTCCCAGGTGACCGCCCCTCAGTTCCTCGAATCGGGATAGGCCGGGGCCAACAAAGCCCTCAGGTTCTCCCTTTGGGCTTCGGAGGCATCGGCCAGAACTTCCAGCGTCCAGCTCCCGTCCTCGGCGAAGCGAAGGCCAAACCATCGGAGGGCCTCGGAATAGTCCAACTCCTGGGTGGATGCCAGTGCTACGTTGAACCACTCAGCCAGCTCCACCCCCGCCACCTCTTCAGCGGTGGCCCTGAACTCCTCCGGGGTGAAGCCCCGCTCGCCTCCGTATCGTTGGTAAGCCAGACGCATGACATCCTGAAAGTCACTCCCGCCCGCCGTGGCTGCCTGGATTCTGGCGTCCAGGAGGAATCCCACGACCTGGCCCTTTACGTAGTAACTCACCGTGGTGGGAGCCGCCCCTACCCCTGAGTTGCTGTTGGTCCAGACTTCCAGAGACGACTGCTCCAGGCTCTGAAGTAGACGGCCGGGAGAGTTCTGAAGGCGTCGGATGGCAGATGAGAGGGAAGCCAGGTATTCGGCCTGGGTCATGAGGCCCGCCCGGGCCACGAAGAGGTCTCCGAAGTACGACGTGACGCCTTCGGAGAGCCAGAGGCTGGAAGTGCTGGGCGGGTTCTCGTAGTCAAAGGGGCCAAGCTCCACCGGGCGAAGACGCTTCACGTTGAGGGCGTGGAAATACTCATGTGAGGCGAATGAGAGCCAGGACCTGTAACGCCCGGGAGATACCATGGCCTCTGAGCCGGTGGTGAGGAGGGTGGAGTTTTCGTGCTCCAGGCCCCCTCCACCCCGGCGGAAGACGTTCAGGAATACGTATTTCTGATAGGGCAACTCACCCCAGAGGGGGAGGGTTTCCTCCACGATATCCTGGAGGTCCCGGGCGGCCCGCTCCGATTCCCATTGGACACGCTCTCCCACGTCCACCAGATGATGCTCCACCCCATCCACCATAAAGGTGGTCACCTCCAGGTCCCCGGCCACGATAGGCGCATCCACCAGGGAATCGAAGTCGTCAGCCCAATAGTGATAGGGCCCATCGTCCGGCACCTCCGTGAGCCCGGTGGCCACCCTCTCCCAGGTCGGGACCGGCTCGATCCAGACCTCGTGGGGTCGCCCTTCAGCCCCCGCCAGCGTCATGTAGGTCGCCCCTCCGTTCAAGACCAGGAGGTCCCGGGACACCCAATTGGTCGTAACGAAGCTGTCGGGACAGTAGAGCCGATAGGTCACCAAAACCTCTGAGTTCCCCCCCGTTTGGACCCGCCACCGGTTGCCTCGGACCCGCTCC
>JBDHGR010000371.1:0-6488 GCA_039589815.1 Gemmatimonadota bacterium
TCCATGCGGTAAACGTTCAGGGCCTGGCGAGATACATCCTCTTCTCCCATGTAGACCACGCAATCCAGGCCGAAAAGGGCGCATGCGGTTGCTGTCGCTACCCCGTGCTGACCGGCCCCGGTCTCAGCGATGATCCTCTCCTTCCCCATCCTTCTGGCCAAAAGGACCTGCCCCAGGGTGTTGTTGATCTTATGGGCCCCGGTGTGGTTGAGGTCTTCCCTTTTCAGATAAAGGGGTCCGAGGTTCAGATCGGTTTCGAGTCGCCGAGCACGATACATGGGGGACGGTCGTCCCACGAAGTCTTTGAAGAGGGCCCTCAATTCTTCCTGGAATCGCTCGTCTCCCACGGACGACCCATAAGCCTCGTCGAGCTCGTCCAGAGCGGGAATGAGGGTTTCGGGAACATAACGACCTCCAAACGGCCCGAACCTGCCGCCGTCCCCCTGTCCAGTCACCGTCACAGTCCCCCTCCCTGTCCCACCGCTCGAACGTTGTTGATGAACGATTCGATTTTGGAGGGACTCTTGATTCCCGGTTCTTTCTCCACGCCGGAGCTCACGTCCACCAGATGGGGCCGAAGGCAGGCCACGGCATCGGAAACGTTCTCAGGAGTGAGGCCGCCCGCGACCGCCAAGAGTAACCCCTCCGGGACCTCATCCCTCACTCCAGCCACGGCCTCCCAGGAAAACTTGATCCCGGTGCCCCCGGCTCTTTCAGGATGCCAGCCGTCCAGGAGAACACCATCCGCCACCTGTCCGAACCGGGCGAAGCCCTCGTGTACGCCGGATGCGTTCCGGACCCTCAAAGCTTTCCAGACTTCCCAGGGCCCTTCCTGCCGGAGGGCCTCGACCAAATGAGGAGATTCGTCCCCGTGCAATTGAATCACATCAGCGCCTGAGGTCCGGGCAGCATAAACCACGTCGGACATCGCCTGGTTCGAAACCACCACCACAGAAGGAACCCGGATTCCGTCAAAAATGGCCCGGGCTTCCTGGGGGGATCGGCACCGGGGCGTATCAGGCACCAGCACGACCCCCAGGTAATCCGCGCCGGCGCCGGCGGCCTCGAGAGCGTCTCTGCGCCGGGTTAGGCCGCAGATCTTAACTTTTGTGGTTGACACCCCTACCCCCAATCCACACTCAGAATCAGTCATCCGTCCGTGCTACCCGGGGGCGGCCGACGAGTTCTGCGGCTGCTTCCCCTGGGTCCTGGGCACGGAGGAGGGTCTCGCCCACAAGAATCCCATGTACCCCTGAAGCTCCCAGCTCGTCGACCTCCGAGCTCGTCCTGATCCCACTTTCCGACACTACGGTCAGCTCGCCCGGGATGGAAGGCAAAAGCCCAAGGGTCACCTCCAGCGAGGTCGTGAAGGTCTGGAGGTTCCTGTTATTCACGCCGATCAGGCGGGATCCGGCCTCGAGCGCGCTCTGCAAATCTGGAACCCCATGAACCTCCACCAGAGGGGTGAGGCCGACGTCCAGGGCTTTGGCGTGGAGGTTTGAAAGGGCGTCGTCAGACAAAACCCTGGCAATGAGAAGGACGCCGTCGGCCCCGGCAGAGCGGGCCTCCAGGAGTTGAACCGGGTGGAGCACGAAGTCTTTGCGAAGAACTGGAACGCTCACCGAACCCCGGACCTCCCTGAGATCATCCAGAGAACCACCAAAATAATCCCGGTCGGTGAGAACACTGATGGCTGATGCTCCGGACCTCTCATACGAAAGAGCCAAGTCCGCAGGCGCCAGGTCAGGCCGAATCGGACCGGCCCCTGGGGAGCGGCGCTTCACCTCGGCAATCAGGGCCACCTGGTCTTTCTTCCTGAGGGCGGCGATCAGATCAAGTGGGGGAGGAGCCTCTTTCACCCCACGCCGAAGATCCGACTCAAGAGGAAGGAGTGCCTCCACTTCCTCCATCTTCGACTGAACGATCCGGTCGAGGATGCCGGACCCCCTCTGGGAACCTTGCGTTTCGGGCAACGTTCGGGTATCCTGTATTCGGTTCTTCTTCGGGTTTTTCTGGAGGGAAAGCGAAGATGCCCCTCACAAAGCGTCAAAAAGAGATCTTGGATTTCATTCACGGGTTCATCGACCAGCACGGGTATGCCCCGAGCTTCGAGGAGATAGCCGGTTCTTTCGGCTATTCCTCCTTGGCCACGGTCCACGAACACCTGAGCAATCTGGAGCGAAAAGGATACATCCGGAAGTCCTACAACGAGAGCCGCTCCATAGAGATGGTTCCGGAGGATGTAACCATATCAGCCATGGAGCTTCCTCTTCTGGGAACCGTGGCGGCGGGTCTGCCCATCGAGGCGGTCCAGGAGCAGGAATCCCTGGCCGTGCCACTTGATATGGTCCGCCCCGGGAAGGACAACTTCGTCCTGAGAGTGGAGGGCAACTCCATGATCGACGAACAGATCCGGGACGGGGACTACATTGTAGTGAGCTCTCAGCCGACAGCATCTGATGGGGAAGTGGTCGTGGCTCTGGTGGGTGGTGACTCGGTCACCGTGAAGCGGCTCTTCCGTGAAACGGAAAGCCGGGTTCGCCTTCAACCAGCCAACTCAGCCATGGCTCCGATTTTTGTCGATGCTGACGATGTGACCGTTCAGGGCGTGGTGGTTGGATTGATCAGACGGTTCTAGGAACCCAAGGCCTGCTGGCCGCCACCTCAACACACCTTCCGATCCCTGATCCGTTCCCAAAGCGGGGGAGTGACTGATGAGAAAGACGATCCTGGTGGGACGAACAACGCGGAAGGGCTCGGAAATGGTTGTGGCGGAAGGGGTTACTCCTTCCCCGATTCCCGGTCCATGGACCTTGCGGGCCCTGGTGAAATCCACCCCCCCCTCCGAGAATCCTGGCGGGCCCCCACAACCACCTCCCCGCTGACGGGTGGTGGGCTAACGCCCCCGTGGCGTGGGGCCCCGGGCATCCATGCCCGACGGCCCTACTCAAAAGCGTTGGAAGCTCCCCGCAACTCCTCCAGTTTCTTTAACCCGGCCCCGGAGTCCAATCCCTCCTCGGCAATCCCCAAGGCTTCCGGCAAGGAATCACCCTTCCCGGCGACATAAAGGGCGCCGGCCGCGTTGAGGAGAACGGCGGCCCGGGCACCTCCTTTTTCATCACCATTCAGAACGCGGGTGATGACCTCGGCGTTTTCTTCCGGGGTTCCACCCCTCAGGGAATCGGCCGAGAAGGTGCTGAGTCCCAGCTGACCCGGGGTGATCATCCCTTCGACGATGGCACCGTCCTCCCTGAGCTCCGCCACTTGAGTGGGTCCCAGTGGGCTCATCTCGTCCATTCCCGGAGAGCCGTGTACCACCAGGGCCCTTCTGTGTCCCAACTCCCGGAGGGCTTCCACGATGAGCCAGAGAATACCGGGCTCGGCTACGCCTACCATCTGGCGGAGGGCCCCAGCCGGATTGGTGAGAGGACCCAGGAGGTTCATGATGGTGGTGATTCCGAGCTCTTTCCGTACAGGCGCCACATGTCTCATGGCGGGGTGAAGGATGGGAGCGAACATGAAGACGATGCCCGTCTCCTCCAGGACCCTGCCCATGCTGTCGGGGGACATCTGGATCCTCACCCCGAGAGCCTCCAGAACGTCGGCGCTCCCGCTTTTTGACGTAAAGGATCGGTTACCATGCTTGGCCACACGGACGCCCAGGCCCGCCGCCACCAGGGCCGCCGCCGTGGAGATGTTGAACGTCGTGAGAGCTCCCCCGCCGGTCCCGCAGGTGTCGGTGAGCTCTTCCGGGTTCTCTGCCGGAACGGGAACCATGGCCCGGCGAAGGGCCCGGACCCCGCCCGCCACCTCGCTCGGCAGCACTCCCCGGGTCCTCAATCCCATGAGGATGGCTGCCACCTGTACGGGCGAGGCCTCGCCGGATATGACGGCTGAGAAGACCTTCTCTGCATCATCCGGCGGAAGGGCCTGGCCCTGGGCCACCTCCTCGATGAAGGGCCTCAAGTCCTCCCAAACCCCGTGTTCCAGTTCTTCCATTCCTGATCTCCTTTGGACCTTTCCCCATGAGGAAAGGCCCCGGCGTACTTCCGATCGGACGCCAGGCTTGCTCGAAGAAGAGTTCGCTAACGGTACCCAAACTACGGGGGTCGGGTCCAGCTTTTTCTTGACGTTCAACCCCTCCTCTCTACCTTGTCGGCGTGAACCCAGATTCCGAACGACGATTCCGCCTGACCGTCCAGTACGACGGCACCTATTTCTTCGGGTGGCAACTGCAAGCCAAAGGCCGCACGGTCCAGGGCGAGATGGAAGCAGCTCTGCTGCGTCTCACCGGCGCCCGGCGGCAGGTTGTAGCTGCTGGCCGGACAGATAGCGGTGTTCACGCCACGGGGCAGGTGGTGGCGCTGACCCTTCCCAGCCGTTGGGGCGCTGAGGAGCTCCATCGAGCCTTGAACGCCACGCTTCCGAACGATATCTGGGTAGAGGATGTGACCCAGACGCCCCTCGGTTTTCACCCCCGCTACGAGGCCAAGGCCCGGAGCTATCGGTACCAGCTGGGCCTGTCGGACCTAGCCTTTTCCCCTTTCCACCGACCTTGGTGCTGGCCCTTGATCCGCGGTGTGGATGTCGACCTTCTTCATCGCAGCGCGTCCCTCCTCCTCGGAGAACATTCGTTCAAGGGTTTCGCAAAGGTTGGGCAGGAGGCCAGGGGGGACCGATGCAACGTGACCGAGGCCGGTTGGGTCCCCTGGGAGGGTCTCGGCCTGGCATTTGAGATTACCGCGAACCGGTTTCTCCACCACATGGTACGGTACCTCATGGGGACCATGGTGGACATCGGCTGGAACCGGAGGCCACTGCAGGATTTGAGGGGATTGCTCTCTGAACCGGGGACCGAGTTGGTGACCTCCGCCCCGGCCCCGGCTGAAGGCCTGTTTTTGACCAAGGTACATTACCTCCAGCCCAATTCCGGGCTAAATTGAGGTTTTCCTCTCAAGATTCGCCGGGCCGCGGAAGCAGGCCTCATCGACGGCGTCACAACCAACCCAACCCTCCTGGCCAGGGCATCCGCCGGTAAAGATGCCAAGGAGATATTCCGGGAGATTGCCGAGATCGTCGACGGTCCAGTAAGCGCCGAAGTCGTGGGGCTGGACGCGGAAACGATGCTGTCCGAGGGTCGGCGGTTGGCCCAACTACATCCAAACATCGTGATCAAAGTCCCGCTGACAGAGGACGGTTTGAAGGCCTGCCGGCAACTTCGAGAAGAGGGCATCGGGGTCAACGTGACCCTCTGCTTTTCCCCGCTTCAGGCTCTTTTGGCTGCCAAGGCCGGAGCCACCTTCATCTCCCCATTTGTGGGCCGGTTGGATGACATCGCGACCGACGGGATGCAGCTGATCTCTCAGATTCGGCAGATTTACGACAACTACGGCATGGACACGGAGATCCTGGTTGCCTCCATTCGGCACCCCCAACACGTGGTGGAATCAGCTCTCATGGGGGCTGACTGCTCCACGATTCCTCCAAAGGTCCTGTGGCAGCTCGCGAAACATCCCCTGACCGATCAAGGGATCGATGCCTTCCTCGAGGACTGGAAGTCCCTTGGACAGGACATCTAAGAAAAGAGAACGATGAAGACCCTTCCCCCTCAGGCAGTAGTCAAGGCTCGTTCCACCACGCTCCTGTTAACCAGCGCCGGGATGTTGCTGTCCCTTTGCGCCTGTTCCGGCGAAATGGCCCGGGAGGGGATCGGTGAGGCCCAGGCCCGGGAAACCGATGCCGCACCGATGGAGGCGGGGACCCACGATCTCTCTACACCTGCCGCCCCGAGCCCGCAGCAAGAACCGATCGGATCAAGCGCCCTTCAGTCCGTGGAGCAGAGCAGAACCACGGCATTGGTCCGTGCTTCCGATCGGGTATCGCCGGCAGTTGTGAGCGTGAACGTCCTCCGGCAACAGCAGGTTCGAACCAGATCCTATTTTGACCAGATGTTTTTCGGTCCGTCGGCGCCCCGGCAGTCCACGGGTTACGGATCAGGGATCATCTTCGACCCGGCCGGCTACATCCTCACCAATGATCATGTTGTCCGGGGAGCCCTGGAGATCCGCGTTACACTCCCGGACGGAAGGGATTTTGTAGCGGAACTCGTGGGCAGCGATGGTATGACGGATGTCGCAGTCCTCAGGATAGAGGACGAGAACCTTCCCACGGCGCCCCTCGGGACTTCCCGAGGACTGCTCATTGGTGAATGGGCCGTTGCCATCGGAAACCCCTTCGCGTACCTCCTCTCCAATCCCGAACCGACCGTCACTGCAGGCGTGGTCAGCGCCCTGGGCCGGCACATCATTCCTTCCGGCCAGGATCAGGGGTTTTACCTCGGAATGATCCAAACCGACGCGTCCATCAACCCCGGGAACTCGGGAGGGCCGTTGGTGAACGCCCTCGGAGAGGTCATCGGAGTGAACACTTCCATCTTCTCCAGAAGCGGGGGAAGCGAGGGATTGGGTTTCGCCATCCCCATCGACAGG
>JBDHGR010000372.1:0-4956 GCA_039589815.1 Gemmatimonadota bacterium
GGGACGTTGTTGGTGGGGTCGATGTCGAGGAGGTCGCTGCAGGAGGCGAACATCCCGGCGACCAAAAAGGCCAGCGTCCCGCGGAACATACGATTCGTGAACATGGCGTTACCCTTTCTATCGGAGTGACGCATGATCTGTTTGTCTCTTTTCATGTGACTCTCCTTTCGGTCAACGCCGCAGTTCGAGGCCGAACGTGAGTTGAATCGCGCCAGGCCAGGTGTTTCCGCTGTCCTGCACCTCCGGGTCCAGGCCGGGGAACTTGGTCCACGTATACAGATTGGTTCCCTGGAAGTACATGCGGCCGCCTGTGACCCCGACAGGCCGGACCAGACGCTCCGGAATCTCGATCCCGAGTGTGACATGCTTCAGGCGCACGAAGCCCCCGTCGTACAGCTCGTGCGTCGAGGTTCCTCCCCACGTGCTGGACGTTCCGGGGTAGGACGAGCTGCGGTAGGCCTTGGGAAGCCACGTCATGTCGCCCGGCTTCTGCCAGCGATCGAACACTCGCTTGTCCAGACCGCGGGTGATGGAGACGTCCGTCAGGTTATCCAACTGTGTGCTCTGGGCCTTCAGGCCGAGCACGAACTGGAGGAACGCATCCAGCCGGATCGGACCGTACTGGAGAGAGTTGTTGAAACCACCGGTATACTTGGGTATACGGCTTCCGATCACCTGTTGCATGTCGCTTCGGCGCCGGTAGCTCAGGTTCCCGTCCTCGTCGTACCACATGGGCCGCCCGTCGGCCGGGTTCACCCCCGCATAGCGATAGCCCCAGAAGATCAGCCGTGGCTCGCCCACGCGAATGGTGCTGCCGATGTTCTCCTGGCCCTCCTCGAGCTCGATGACCTCGTTCTGGAGGTACGCGATGTTGAAGTCCGTGCGCCAGGTGAACTGGTCGGTTTGAATGGGCACCGCCGCGACCTCGAACTCGATGCCCTGGTTGCGGACCGTGCCGACGTTTCGCGTTACGCTGCCAAAGCCCGAATCGTCTGGCAGGAACGCCGACAGCAACAGGTCGGTGTTGTCCGTGCGGAACACGTCGATGGCTCCGGACAGGCGCCCCCGGAACAGGCCCCAGGTGACGCCAAGGTTGGTGCTCTTCGCCTTCTCCCAAGTGAGGCGGTCGTTTCCGAGGTTGGTGGGCTGGAGGCCTGCGAAGCCGACGTACGAGGAACCGGCGCCGAACAGGGTGAGGGCCTCGAAGTCACTGATGGCCGAGTTCCCTGTCGTGCCGTAGCTCGCCCGGAGCGTCAACTCGTCGAAGGGCGAGTCGTACATGAAGGTTTCCTGGCTGATGTCCCAACCTCCGGAGACGGAGTAGAACAAACCCCACCGCCGGTCCGAGCCGAACCGGGACGAGCCGTCCCGGCGGATCGAGCCGCTGAAGAGATACCGCCCCATGTAGTCGTACTGGGCGCGGCCGAAGTAGCTGGCGATCTTCATGCCGGATCCCCCGCCGCTGACGTCGGACGGTTCACCGGCCAGGTCGAGCACCCGGAAGAGGCCGCTGGGATAGCCCGTCCCTTGTCCCTCGAAGTACTCGTAGGCCTCATCGCGATACTCGAACCCCGCAAGTCCGCCCAGGCTGTGGCCCCCCGAGAGAGAGGTGCGGTACTCCAGCACCTGGTTGGTCGTCCAGTTGACTACCTCCCGATAATACTCCGACCCGTTGTCCCCGATGACCTGCTGCTCCGGCGGTTGGAAGACGGTCTCGCGGGACGTGCGGAAATCCATGCCCCAGAGGGAGCGGAAGTTGAGGCGGGGAGTGATGGCATAGTTGGCCGTGATGTTGCCGATCGCCTGTCTCGTCCTCCCACTGCGCTCTTCCTCGTTGATCTGGACCAGCAGGTTGTAGGGGATCGGCGAGACGTTGAGGTTGTACGAACCGTCCTCGTTGTAGATGGGTATGATCGGGCGCATGTGCGGCGCGGCCCAGAACGGGCAGTTCTGGCAGTTACCGCCGAACTCTCCGACCTTGCTGGTATGGGTTAGACCCAGGTTGGCCAGCAGGCTGAGGCGCTCCGTTGCCCGGTGATCCAGGTTGGCCCGCACGGACATGCGATTGAACTGGGAATGTTTCAGGTTCGCGTCCTGACGCTCGTATCCGCCCGACAGGAAGAAACGCGTGTCTGCGCTCCCACCGCTCACGGACATGTTGAAATCGCGGGCTACGCCGGTCCGAAGGATCGCATCTTGCCAATCGTAGCTGCCGACTTCGTCCGGATGGCCGTAGCTGTCGATGGCCCGCTGTTCCCCATACTCGCGCGTGAAGCCCCGGTCCTCGTAATAGTTGGCGTACGCCTCCATCTGCATGCCCACCCAGTCCGGGCCGTTCAAGACGTCCCACTTCTCCATGGCGGTCGTCAGGCCCACCTCGGATTTGAACGTGATCTGGGTGTCGCCGGCGTCACCGCGGCGGGTGGTGATGAGCACAACACCGTGGGCGCCCTGGGCGCCGTAGATGGAAGTCGCCGACACGTCCTTGAGGACCTCGATGGACTCGATGTCGTCGGGATTGAGGGATGAGAGGGGGGACGATCGGTACGTGCCCCCTGTTGCCCGGTCCGCCGCGATTTGTACACCGTCCACGATGTAAAGCGGATTGGCGTTCGCGTTGATGGAGGCGATGCCGCGGATGCGGATGGTGGGCGCGTCGCCAGGCATCCCGCTGTTCGAGCGTACCTGGACGCCGGCTGTACGACCCTGCATCGCCTCCTCAGCGGTCCTTATTGGCATGACCTCGATCTCATCACGCCTCACCTGGGTCTGTGCGCCAAGGCGCTCGCGTCGTTGCATGGTCGCATAGCTGGTCACGACAAGCTCGTCGAGGTTGACGGGCCGCTCCACGAGCTCGAAGGTGAGCTCGAGGGTTTGACCGGCCGAGAGCTGGATATCCTGGGTCTGGGCGGCCCATCCCATGCCGGCTGCGCTCACCTGGTGGGGGCCCGCCGGAACATTGACGATCAGGAACATCCCGCGGGCGTTGGTCAGTGTGCCCATTATGTTTTCTTCCAGCGTGACCAACACGTTGGGCACGGGGTTGCCGGTTCTGGCCTCGGTGACCGAACCTGTGATCTGACCTGTTTGCTGAGCCAACGCCGGCACCGTGAGGAACACGAGCGCCACCGCCGTCAGCAAGATTTTGTACAGATGCCGAGGGTGCATGGTCTCCCTCCTCCTATGGAGATGGGTGGGGGAAAAGGCCGGCCACGAAGGGGCGGCCTTCCGGGTGGGCGGTGGAGGTACTTGGGAAACCCCTACAGGCGACCGTACGGTCGAGAACACCGGATTCCCGATCCGTCGCCTGCCTTCGCAGGTATGGCAGCTAGGCTGTGTAGGAGCCGACATGGTACTCTACTCAATGCACGATCTATATGAGATTGGCCTAAGCCAGAGAATACCGTCTGTCCTCGACAGAGTGCTCTTTCGGCAACGGGATCCGACCCGTTGGCAATGGTAATGGGTGGGTTTTCGGCAAGTTATGGGCGAAGGCCAGAGCAGGCAATGCTGACGTTAATGCAAATTAACGTCAACGCGCTCGAACATCAGATTACTATACTGTCAATGCAACTAAAAGCCGCTTCCGCCCCCCTGCTGCCCTGGGATCCACTGCCAGGCCCCGCTGGCTAGTAGGCGGAGGGCTTCCTCCACCGCCGTCTGGAGCTCCCGATCGACGCCTCGAAGCTCGTCCTCCGGTGAGGAGCGTACGAAAAGGTCCGGCGGCACCCCGTAATTCTCCAGGTCGAAGCCGAAGTTGTGGGGTTGGGCAGGATCGTAACTCACGACACGGACCGCGGGGATCCGCACGGAGCCCCCATCCAGGAGGCTCTGGGATCTGGCCGACACCACGGCGCCGTTGGTGGGGGTTCCCACCAGAGTCCCCAACCCCAGGTGTTTAAAGGCGTGGGGAACCATCTCGGCGTTGGAATTGGACCGCCAGTTCTCGATCATGACCTGCGGTCCAGCGATGAGCTGCATGGGCCGCCGCCCCCACATCGGAGAGCCCGTGCGCGTCCACGTATATTGGTAAGGGCGGCGCAGTAGAACGTCCATGAGCTGTTGGTCGATGTTGCCTCCGCCGTTGTAGCGCACGTCCAGGATCATCCCCTGCTTGTAGAAGTTCTCGTCGATCTCCTGCGTGAGCCGGTCCAGGGTGCCCTGGTTCATGGACCGCATGTGGAAGTAGGCGATCCGTCCCCCTGACAAGCTGTCCACGTACTCTTTGTTGCGGGTCACCCAGTCCTCGTACTTGACGTTCCGGAGCGATGGGATGGTTTGAATGCGCAGGTCCCGTCGCTGGGCTCTCGGGGCGTCAGGAGCGTTTGCGACCGTCACAGTCAGGTACTCGTTGAGGAGCCCGGTGAGGAGCTTCCAGTAGTTTTCCGTCGGGCCCACCGGTGTCCCGCCGATGGCCAGCAGGTAGTCTCCTTCCTCCAGGTCCAGCCAGGCCTTGTCGGCGGGCCCGCCCCTGTAGACGTGTGTGATCCTCACGCCCCGGCCGTCGGGCTCCACCTCGAAGCCCGGAAAACGGGTCGCGTTCGGATCCATCGTCGGACCGGCTCCGCGACCTCCGGGTCCGTCGCCGCTGGAGGGCAGCCGGACCCCGGTGTGGCTCGCTTCGAGCTCGAAGAGCATCTCCTCGACGAGCATGTAGAAGTCCTCCGTCTGGCGGATCTTCTCCACCAGTGGCTCGTGGCGGCGTCGGATGGCCTCCCAGTCATAGCCGTGCATGTCCTCTTCGACGTAGCTGTACTTCCAGTGGCGATAAAACTCGTCGAACATCTCCCTCCACTCTTCCCGCTTGTCCACCGCGAAGGCCAGGTTGAACCGGATCTCGGTTGCTTCCCGGTCGGCCAGGGGCAGCTTTCGGATTACGTTGTCCTGCCGGTAGAAGACTGCCTTGCCGTCAGCGGTGACCGCGAGGTCCTGGAATGCTCCATCGGCCACTTTCCT